>JAQWFD010000001.1 GCA_028704555.1 Desulfobacterales bacterium | reverse complement strand
TGCGGGACAGCTGTGTGTTTTAAACTATCTGGTGGGAAGGGATTGCCTCACAATTCAACCTCCGGGGGGGCAAACAGATGCAAACTCCGCTTTTCCCAAGTGGAACAAGGAAAAAAAACACTCGGACCAGACCCGGACCTACAACAAAAAAAGGCCTACAACAAAAAATGCTGTAGACCCTTGATTTTCATGGTACGCCCGGCAGGATTCGAACCTGCGACCTACGGATTCGAAGGCCTTTGACGTAACATGCCGTTATAATTATACAAAATGGCAAAGCGCGAGGCTATTCTTCCCGTTTCCCCATGCCTTCCTCACAACCCGGACCCCTCTGATTCAACCACGTTGCACCTAAAACGAGGCACCCAAAGGAGAATTCCCGTAGGACCGGAAAAACGATCAACGCAGCCTGTGTTTTCAAATGATTCCGGGTTCCGGAAGACTAGCGCCCCCCCTTCAACGACCGGAGATGGACAGGAAAAAAAACGAATCCGAAAAAAAAGCGGGTAAAGTTTTACCCGGAATAACATATTGTTATTTTAGCTATTTTAACCATTTAAGCGTCAGATATGTTTGACAGGCTACTTAACCATCAAACTCGAAACATTTTATCCCAAAACAGGTTGAGCAATTAGCCGCAGAAAACGTTTACGGCCCAGTGGATTTTACCGCCCTGCACCCCTTTGTCGAACATAGGTGCGACAGCACAACAACTACCACCGTTTGTGATATGTTGGGGGTATCCGAAGAAATCTATTTATTCAGGTATTGGCAAGGTATCTCAACAGGTTTAGAAATCCATATTACCGGGGAAAAGTATAAAAAAGATATTCTCCCTTGCAAATTGCCCATCTTGTTTATACTATCCCTATCGTGAGAAAATAACAGCGCCTCAGTTCTATAATTTTTTGTCCATTATTCCAGTTCATCTGATCTCGAAATATTTTCTACTCCACATCGGTACTCGATTTATCTGCAGCTGGCTTTTCATGCAGGACACTGGATAAAACGCAATTCGTGAATAGTTATACTGTTTCCGGTTATCATTCCGGAATGAGTGTTATCCAGTTAGAAACAACATGATTTGGCCGGAAATTAGTCGGAAAGAATTTCTGGGTTGTGTAGTTAAACAGAAACTGCTTAATAACTTGTTCGGTTTTAAACGGAGTGGAATTGCATTATGAAAAATAGTTTTGAAAAATGCAGGATGGATGAAAACAATCTTAAATGGGAAAATGCAATTAGTAGAGTCGTAGATTTGTATCATCGAGGTGATGATATCCGTTCCCCATTTGCTCGTGATTACAATAGAATTTTACACTCCCCTGCTTACAGAAGGCTTAAGCATAAAACACAAGTATTTTTTGCCACTACCAACGATCATGTTTGCACGAGAATAGAGCATGTAAACCATGTTACATCTGTAAGTTACACAATTTCAAAATACCTTGGTTTAAATACTGAATTGACCAATGCAATAGCAATTGGCCATGATCTTGGCCATACTCCATTTGGACATGCTGGTGAAACAATTTTATCCAAAATTACAGATGAAAAATTTGGTATTAAATTCTGGCACGAAAAAAACAGCCTGAGAATTATCGACAAAACAGAGACATTAGAAGATCCATGGGGTTCTCAAAGGAATTTAAACCTCATTTATGCTATTCGCGATGGTATTGTTTGTCATTGTGGTGAAGTAGACGAGAATGCATTATTTCCACGCGATGAATTTGTCAACCTTGAGGTAATAACAAAAGCAAATGAATTTCGGCCCTACACTTGGGAAGGTTGTATTGTTAAAATTGCTGATAAAATATCATTTCTTGGTCGTGATATTGAAGACGCGTTAGCGTTAAATATCCTTGATAGAAGTCAACTTGATGAATTAAATTGCATCATCAAACAAACTGGCAGAACCAATACAATTGAAGAGATAAATAATACAATATTGATGCATGATTTTATTATTGATTTGTGCAACAACAGTTCGCCTGGGTGTGGGATTATGATTTCTGAATCAAGTCTTGAAATAATGAATCTATTAAAAGCATTTAATTATAAAAACATATACCTACACAAAAGGCTTGATACATATAAAGAATACGCTTCGCTAATAATTAATTCTATATTCAAAGTGTTGGATAATTTTTTTGATGGACAAAAAACTCTTAAAGTAATCAAAAAACATAAAGAAATTTATCCTGTTTTGACGAAAACATTCAGCGAATGGTTACTTAAGTTCGGAGAGCCTAACGAAAGAGAATCAAAAACAAATATATATAAAAACAAAATCCTATATAATACTTTTGAATATGATGATTATGTTCTGGCTGCAGTAGATTTTATTTCAGGGATGACAGACCTATTCGCACTGAAAATCTTTCAAGAATTAACAACATTCTAATAGAAACCGAACCAACAGCTGAAGAAGGACCGGGAAAGGCCGCGGCGTTTTTGATCGTATTCAGTTTACATAAATTTCGGGCTGTGAAATAGGTCTTTGGTTCTCGTTTCCCGGCCCCTTAGCAGCGGCGTTATCGCGCCGAGCAAAGCTCGGCGTATCTTGCAGGGTGAAAGTCCCTGTCGGGAGGAATTCAGTAATGGATTCCTGTAAGGGTTAGCCACCCACCCGTATCGAGCCTTGGACCCATGGCGGAGTTGCAGGATGCATTGCAGCGAACAAAATGGGTTAAGCGTAGGCAGAGAATTCTGTAGGCCGTAGGGGTGATCGCGCACCCTGAAGTGCTGGTACAGCTTCGAAATAGCAATTGCGGATGCCGAGGGTTTTAACGTGCACCGAAGGCAACACAGAAGCATCCGATTTGGTGAGGATGTGGAGGTCCGCCGGAGTCCTCAGGCCGTGGCATGCAGGAAGAGATACGCTGTAGAACTCGGGAAGCCCCAAAGGCTCCAGTAAACAGTTTGGATTGATGGACAAATAAAGGAATAATGGTTCATTACACATCTGAAATGCTGTCACAAAACCACTGGTGGGAGGAACGTCGGGTTTCCGACAGTCCTCTATATGCTGATGGGGTGTCTTATCAGGCATACTACTCGGAGGTGGGGAAAGCCCACTACATGGGGAAGGACCTGACGGAAGTACGTAGCCTGCAAAGGAAACTCGTACCGGACAATGTAGGGCTGGGACAATACGAGCAAACCTCACTGCGGGGAATAGCAATTAAGGCAGGAGCTAATGGAAAACATCGTTTTCAGAATCTTTACAGGTATTTGAATGCGCCATTTTTACACGCTTGCTGGAGGGGTCTGAATAAACATGCCGCCAGTGGAGTAGATAAGGTGACGGCTCAGGCCTATGAGAAAAATCTCGAGGCCAACATTCAAGGATTGGCAGAGCGACTGAAAACCAGGCGGTATCGCGCCAAACTGATACGACGCTGTTACATTCCCAAGGAAAACGGCAAGAAAAGACCGCTGGGCATACCGGTGCTGGAAGACCGGTTGGTGCAGCTGGCCTGTGCAAAATTGCTGTCATCCATTTTCGAGGCGGATTTTCTTGACAATAGCTACGGCTATCGCCCGAAGCGGAGCGCAAAGGATGCGGTAAACGATCTGCGTTTCAATCTTCAATTCGGGAAATATGGATACGTTGTTGAAGCCGACATCAAAGGCTTTTTCGGCCATATGGATCACGACTGGCTGTTGCGAATGCTGCGTGAACGGATCGATGATACAGCGTTTTTAAATCTGATCTGCAAATGGCTGAAGGCAGGGATACTGGATACGGATGGAAAAATCATCCATCCGGAGACCGGCACGCCCCAGGGCGGGATCGTATCGCCGGTTCTGGCCAATGTGTACCTGCATTTTGCACTGGATCTGTGGTTTGAAAAGGTAGTCAAGGCCCACTGCAGAGGCGATGCGCTGTTGCTCAGGTATGCGGACGACTTTGTCTGTGCCTTTCAGTACCGCAGTGATGCGCATCGATTCTTCGATGTTTTGCCCAAACGGTTGTCCAAGTTCGATTTGATGGTAGCTCCGGAGAAGACGCATTTGATGCGGTTCAGTCGGTTTCATCCAAGCCGAAGCAGACGAATTGTCTTTCTGGGGTTTGAGACATACTGGACCCATGACAATAAAGGGCTGGTAAGAGTCATGCAGCGGACTGCGCGCAAGAAATTGCAGGGCGCATGTCGTCGCATCAAGGATTGGATCAGGAAAAACCGTCATTCAAAAGGGATAAAATTCATAACGGCCTTGAACAGACGACTTCGCGGTCACTACAACTATTACAGCGTGGTCGGCAACTCCCGGTCGTTATGGCGTTTTTACAGTTGGGCGGTCGAATGTGCATTCAAATGGCTGAATCGACGAGGAGGGAAACGGAAGAGTTTTACCTGGAAAGTTTTCCTAAATGCCATTGAGCGACTCGGGATTGTAAGGCCCAAATTGCCTTTATCGACCAAACGGCATCGAGTGTTTTCCTGAAGCAAATGTTTTACGCGAAAGCGAGTACAACCGAAGAACCGGATGCGGGAAAACCGCACGTCCGGGACTGTGCGGGGGGCGCTGGGTAACCGGCGTTCCTACCGCGAGATGTTTCCAAAGAGGGACAATGTCTCAAATAAAAAATAACGAGATTTCATTATCAAGCTATGGCAGATATATGAGTATCGCAGCCGAGGCATGTGATAATGCTAAAAAATCAGCTTCGCATAGAAATGCTCTGGTTGGTGAAACAAACATAGATCATGAAAAACTGATCAAAGCAGCAAGTGATGTGCATGATAAAGCTACCATAGCAATAGTCTTTTCTGCTATGGCGATTGAAGCATTTATTAATGAATACGGTATTTCAAATTTCTCAAGTAGCTATTTCAAGAACCATTTAGACAATCTAAGTCTTGTTTCAAAATTGGTAATTATTCCAAAAATAGCAAATAAGCTGGAATTGGATAAATCTGGGCAAGTTTATCAAGAGGTAAAATGGTTAATTGAACTTCGAAATCACCTTGTTCATTTTCGCTTCAAAAAAAGACCAGTAAAAGACATCGACATGACAGACCCAATGTTGCAGAAAGACTTTGTCATGGAAAGCCATTCTGAAAGAGCCGTAAAAGCAATGTCTATGCTGATTGAGTCGTTAAAAAAATAATTGATTTCAGGAGAATAGTAAGGGAAATTAAGAAAGGGGTTTAAAAAAGGGGTCAAGTCTGCTCTTGACCTTTATCAGTGATAATGAAAAGTAGGGGTGTTGAGATTGCACGTTTCTTTTTGTTTTTAATCTCTGCTTTTCCAATTATTTTCGATAAAATCCCCAAATACAGATACCTGCTATAAATCACAAACTAACTGAGCCTTCAAAAATGAAGATCGGACACGACATAATCTGACCCGGCCATTTTATTTTTCAATGGTCGTTTAACAACGTTTATGGCCTCTTTCAAACCTGATTTGCACGGTTTCTAAACATCCGGCGTGTTCCCGTTGGCCAGGTGGCGTTAGGCGTTTAAGTGGTGGGGCGTAAACGCAAGAGAGTCGAGCGCACCGACCAATATGTGCCGGAATGAAGTCGGGCGATCCCCGGTACATGCCTAAAAGGCGATTTTACCTTTTTCCCGCTAACCACAGTGGTGCCCCCGGCACTTTTTTCTTTTTAGCAATTTTAGCATTTTTTGCGTAGACCGAAGAAGATTTTGGGTTCGGATCTAACCCTGTAATTTTTTCAGTGGAAGGATTTTCCCAGGTGGAACGAGGAAAAAAATCACTCTGGCCCGCCCCTCCACGACAACAGCCATCGTTCTGGGGGGAAACGCCAATGGGCCTCCTGACCGAGTGGAAAACGGGGGACGGTAAGACCCTCAAGGCCGTTGAGAGCGGTTAGCTAAACTGCTAAAGACGCTAATTTTCAAGGATTGTTTTTTTCGGACGGGTCGTGTCGGGGGGTGGGGGCATCGATAAACATTAACTCCACCAACTCCACTACCGCACCAAACCCTTTACCGGGTAAAGCGATCTCACTCGCGGAACCCCCCTCAGAAGGCTTTTTAAGTCTTGTGGGGCAGGGCGTCAGGGCGTGGCAAACTACTGTCGTGTTTTTAGATTTTTTTGTACTTTAGGGGGGGAGAGCAGGACACGTCGTTTTGCGCCGTTCAGTGTTCGGTGGCCCGATTTTCCCAGGTGGAACAAGGGAAAAAAATCACTCGGACCAGCCCCGGACCAAAAACAAAAAAAGTCTACAGCAAAAAAACTGCAGACCCTTGATTTTCATGGTGCGCCCGGCCCGATTCGAACGGGCGACCTACGGATTCGAAGTCCGGAACTCTATCCAGCTGAGCTACGGGCGCTAATAAAATGGGGTGAGTGAAGGGACTTGAACCCTCGGCAACCGGGGCCACAACCCGGTGCTCTACCAACTGAGCTACACCCACCACAATCAACAGAAAATATATCTATCAGAATGTTTCAGGTATTTCAAGAATATTTATCATCCTCTTTAAAAAAAAATTACAATCTGTTATACAGGTTTAAGTTTATAAAACTTGCTATTGACCCTGTCTGGCTTCTGCTATATGACTTTAAATAAATCGAGATAATTCATATCATCATGATGTTGCAGGGTTGGATAGGAAAAGGGCGCAGGGTATTTGCCGCCGTAAGGATAGGTATTTAACTTTTAACAGTAAGTTATAAGACATTGACTAAATTATATATATTTATAATGCGCGCGATATTAGGCGCGGGGTTTGCGGTCCTTCTTACCCGGTTTTTTTATCCCGGGGCCGATGCGATCTATGTGGCCGGTCTGGGTGTGTTTTTATGCGGTATGGCCTATGTGATGGATTATTTCCGTAACAGAAAAAAGAGTGTTTAAAGGAGATTTGAGTCTTTGAAAGAGATAATCCTCGGCACCGCAGGACATATCGATCACGGGAAAACCAGCCTGATCAAAGCGGCCACGGGAATTGATACCGACCGGTTAAAGGAGGAAAAACTTCGCGGAATCACCATAGAACTCGGTTTTGCGTCAATGGCGCTTCCGAGCGGTCAGCACCTCGGCATTGTCGATGTGCCGGGCCACGAGAAATTTGTCAAGAATATGGTGGCAGGGGCTACCGGCATTGATATCGTGGCCATGGTCATAGCCGCGGATGAGGGCGTGATGCCTCAGACCCGGGAGCACATGGAAATCTGCAGTTTGCTGGGCATCAAATACGGGCTGGTCGTTCTCACCAAAGTCGATATGGTGGATGAGGAGTGGCAGGAGCTGGTAACCGAGGATGTCCGTGAATTTGCTCAGGGAACATTTCTGGAAAATGCGCCGATTATCCCCGTCTCCTCAGCAACCGGCCAGGGTATCGATGAATTCAAACAGGTCCTTGAAGATATCTGTAAACAAATTCCCGAACGCTATTCAAGCGGGATTTTCCGTCTTCCGGTCGATCGGGTATTTACCATCAAGGGATTCGGCACCGTTATTACCGGTACCCTGATTTCCGGCAAAGTCGATGTGGGCGATACGGTCATGATCTATCCGTCCGGCATCACATCAAAGGTCCGGGGGGTTCAGGTTCATAATCAGAATATTGGTGAAGCAAAAAACGGGATGCGGACCGCCATCAACTTTCAGGGGCTTGAAAAAGCCTCCATCAACCGGGGGGACGTGGTCTCCAGTTCCGATATCCTGATTCCGAGTTACATGCTCGATGTGTCCCTGAATTATTTGAAAAGCAACAAAAAACCCATGAAGAATCGGACCCGCATCCGGCTGCATACCGGGACCAGTGAAATTCTTGGCATCGTCGCACTGCTGGATCGTGAGGAACTGGCTCCGGGCGATACGGCTGTTGTTCAGCTCAGATTAGATTCTCCGGTGACGGTGGTAAAAGATGACCGGTTTGTCATCCGGAGCTATTCACCGGTACATACGGTCGGAGGCGGTCGGATTCTCAACCCCATCCCCCGGAAACATAAACGGTTTAAAGCGGAAATTATCCAGGGCATCGAGCACCTTGGCGAGGCAACCCCGTCTGAAATAATTTCCTGGCATGCCCGTGAGTCCGGATATCAGGGGGTTTCGTTCAAACATTTCCGGTTGATGACCAATTTGCCCGAGAAGCCGTTGAACAATGAGATTCAGGCGTTATTGTCCGATAAGGTGCTGATTCAGACCGATAAGGAAAATCAGGTCTATATCCATCAATCCGGGTTTGAATCGGCTAAAGGCCATATCATCGATTTTCTGACATCCTATCACCGCAATAATCCGTTAAAGGGCGGAATGCCGAAAGAGGAACTCAAGTCCAAGTTTCCCTCTTTACTGTCGCCAAAATCATTCAACCTGGTGATCAATAAGATGGTAAAGGGGGCAGAGATCGTCCTGGAAGAAGAGAATGTCCGTCTGGCCAGCCATGTCATATCGCTGGCAATCGATCAGGAGGATATTCGGAAAAAAATTGTGGATATTTATAGCCGGGACGGTCTGACTCCGCCGTATTTCAAAGATCTTGCCGAGTCATTGAGTGTGGATGCGGCCCGGGCCAGGGATGTGCTCATGCTGCTGGTGAGTGAACGGATGATCGTGAAAGCCAAGGAAGATCTGTATTTTCATGCTGCAGCCGTGGAAGATCTTAAAGCCAGAGTGGTCGATTTTCTCACGACCCATGGCGAGATGACCACTCCTCAGTTCAAGGAAATTGCCGGAATTTCACGGAAATATCTAATTCCGCTGATTGAGTATTTCGACTCGCTGAATGTAACGATTCGTGTCGGTGACAGTCGAAAACTCAGAGGCCGGTGATGCTGCAGGATAGCAAAAGCAGTTAATGGTAATGCGATTTCAGCCTCTGCACGCAGAGGTCGTCAGATCGATACGGATATGGAAACTGTCAGGCGCTGTTTTTATAATATTCCGTATTAACTCTGTTTTTGTCGGTATCAAGGAGTAGATATGAAAGGTTTCAGAAGCTTTGCAACCATTCGAGTCATTGTCAGTCTGCTGATTTCAGGTCTGGTTCTCTGGGGATCCTACAAGGGCATGGAGGCAGTGGAAAAACGTGCGGCAATCGCAAAACGGGAGGCGCTTCAAACCCGAAATATCGCGGAAAAGAAAGCTATCCCGGTTACCAATGGAAAATATACGGATATTTCAGAAAATTTTATTCCCGAAGAAAGTCTTACAGACAAACCCAAAGGCTGGGTTTTTGCGCGATCCATCATCATTCCCATGGCATATGAGCTGGATGAGCGGTTTCTCGGATGGCGGCCCAATGATATTTTCGGGCTTTCCGATAACCGGGCAAATTTCCAGGAAGGCGTTCTGGAGGTAACACGTAAAACGGTTGCCATTCTCAAGGAAAAAATTACCTATACGGACGAAACCCAGGAATATGACGCCCACCTGGCCCAGGCTCTGGATGGCTTGATGATTGATCCGAAACGCTACTGGTTTCCGGCTCCGGAGTCCAGATACCGGGATGCTCTGGATGCGCTCAACGGGTTCATGAAAAAACTCGAAAACAAAGAACTCATATTTGATGCGGGTTCCAGAAATCTGCTGCTGCTGCTGGATACGTTTGAAGAGCTGATTTCGGCCTGTGACGAGAATCTGGTCAAAGCCATGGAGGACGGCAATGTCCCGGTCCGGCAATCCAGAGCGGATGACTATTTTTATTATGCAAAGGGCATTTCAAGCGCCATGGGAACGATTCTGGAAGGCATCCGGACGGATTTTAATGTGACACTGGCCCTGCGGGCCAACCGGGAACTGCTTCAGAAAGCCATTGACGCCTGCCACCGGGCCGCGGATATCTCCCCCATGGTCGTTACCGAGAGCAGCCTGAACGGGGTGCTGGCCAATCATCGGGCCAATATGGCGGCTCCTGTCAGCCAGGCCCGGTATTATATCAGCAAGCTGGTCAAGGCCTTTTCCTGAAAAACAGGATAAGGGCCTCGGAAGGAATAAAATTCATAAAGATTGTGCAGGATTTTTGGTCGTCTTCAAGGCGTATCAAAGCGTGCATGCTTGTTGCCTGTGCTTTTTGATGCAACGCTGAAGGCGGGCAAAAAGATAAACAAGGTGGTGGGTTTTATTTTTTCCGAGGTCCTAACTGGCAACCGGTTTTTATAATCCATCAAAGGGATTGATTGCTTAAGCCCTACAGGCTACAGACAATTGATCCTTTTTTTTGTGCAACACAGCAAAGGGATTGGTCTCACGCAAAGGCGCAAAGGCGCAAAGGCGCAAAAAAAATTGTTAACTCGTCAACAGCCTGATGGAAAAATTATTCGTAAATTTATACAATGATTGTTGCGATAATGCCAACGTGTCGCCGCCCTTGCAGGGGCTTAGGCTTTTTTCTCTAATAGCCTCGGGAGTAAACGCTTCCCATGTTTGTAATATATTTCTTAACGTCGTCCTTTCAGGACTTATGCCTGCTAATCAATTTAACCGGTGGTTAAAACCACCGGCTATACGACTCAACCCCTATCGGGGTTCCAGTTGCCATCAACTTTGCGTTCTTTGCGCCTCGAGCAAAGCGGGCGGTGAAACTTCTTTTTTTGCGCCTTTGCGCCTTTGCGCCTTTGCGTGAGACCAATTTTGGTTCCAGCTTGACTGGATCAGAGAAGGTTTTAAACAACTAAATCAACATGGCAGCGATGCTGTCCAGAAACAGCATCCCCTTTCGGGTCAGGCGGCACCGGGATGCGTCAATCTCGATACAGCCGAGCTCCTTCAGCTGCGCGATGACCTTTCCGTACAGCTGGTTGAAACAAACGCCATAATTCCGGTCAAACGATGGAATGTCGATTCCCTCGGTTTTTCTGAGCCCCAGATACAGCGTCTCCATGATCTGCTGTTCTCTGTTCAGCTGCTCTTCACCCCCAACCGGCCGTTTTCCCCGGCCAAGATCTGACAGATAATCCGAAATATTTCTGTGGTTCCAATACCGTCTGGCATCCATATAGGAATGAGCCGCCGGGCCGAATCCCAGATAAGGGACAAACGCCCAGTATTTCTGGTTATGCCGGGATCTGGCAGCCGGAAACCGGGCATAGTTGGAGATTTCGTAATGCTCGTATCCGCCGGCGTCCGCCACCTCCATGGTGGTTTCAAAGAGGGTTGCGCTTCGCCCTTCGGACAGCGGATGAACTATTCCCTTTTTTCTGGAAATATCCAATGGCGTACCGGATTCATAGGTGAGCATATAACAGGACAGGTGCTCGGGCTCAAGTTCCATGGCCCGACGTAAATCCGACCGCCATGATGAATCGCTTTGATCCGGCAGGCCATAAATCAGATCCAGTCCCACGTTTTCAAACCCGGCCTCTCTGGCCTGACGGATAATGCGGCTGGCATCGCCTGCCGAATGGATGCGGCCTAAAAATTTCAGGTTTTCGTCCTGAAACGACTGCACCCCGATATTGAGGCGATTAATCCCGGCGCTTCGCAGATCGGTGAGTTTTTTTTCATTGACCGTGCCCGGGTTGACTTCAATTGTGATTTCGGCATCTTTTGTTATGCAGAACGCATGGTGCGCAGATTCCAGCAGCTGGCCGACAGCGTCAGGGGGCAAGGTCGAAGGGGTTCCCCCTCCCAGGTACACGGTATCAAAGACCCTGTCCGGTTGACGGTTCAAAAAAAATTCTTGTTTCAGCGCCCGGACAAACGCATCCTGAAGGGAAAGGTCGGTCACTGAATAAAAATCGCAGTACGGACATTTTCTGATACAAAAGGGGATATGAATGTAAATCCCGGCAGGCTCATATTTTTTCACACACATATTCAAAGGCATAATCCACAGGCTTTCCCGAATCGCAAATGAAATTGCAGGTAGTTATTTTTCCTTGACATAATCTATTATAACCGAATAAAAATTACTATCTATTTTATATTCCTGTGAGCATTTAATCAGACCGTCGATGACGGAAGAAACCCGGCTTTTATTTCAGGTTTTCCGTTTAAGGCTGTCATCCGGGAGGAGCCGGATAGTGAAACCATCGGATCAGACGCCAGCGTCCAAACGCAAATACAGAATTGAGATTTATAAAGACTGGTGCAAGCGATGCGGCATCTGCATCGAGTTTTGCCCGACCCGTGTACTGGAGCCGGATGAAACCGGCCATCCGCGTGTCAAAAATCCCGATGCCTGCATCGGATGCCGGCAGTGTGAAATCCGTTGCCCGGATTTTGCCATTGAAGTTCAGGATGAGGAGTAGACCGTGCCAAACCGAAAATCGTCATCAAAACCGGTAAAGTCAAAATCCCCCTGTATGCTGATTCATGGTAATCAGGCCATTGTGGAAGGGGCCATTGCTTCCGGATGCCGTTTTTTTGCCGGGTATCCGATTACCCCGGCCACCGAAATCGCCGAAATCATGGCGGCCCGTCTTCCAGGGCTGGATGGCACCTTTATACAGATGGAAGATGAAATCGCCAGCATCGGCGCGGTCGTAGGTGCATCTCTGGCCGGGGTGAAGGCCATGACGGCCACCAGTGGCCCGGGGTTTTCCCTGATGCAGGAAATTATCGGATTTTCCTGTATGGCTGAAGTGCCCTGTGTCATCGTCGATGTCATGAGAGGCGGGCCGAGTACGGGACTGCCGACATTTGCCTCCCAGGGCGATGTCATGCAGGCCAGATGGGGAACGCACGGGGATCATCCCATTATCGTTCTGGCGGTATCATCGGTTCAGGATTGTTTCGATGTGACGGTAACTGCCTTTAATTTTTCTGAAAAATACCGTACGCCGGTCATTATCCTGTCCGATGAGGTGGTGGCCCATACCCGCGAAATATTCTGTCTGCCGGATGCCGGCGCGGTTTCCACCGTGAAGCGGATCAAGCCGACCGTGCCGCCGGAGTGGTATATTCCTTATGAAAACACCCCCCGGGGGGTACCCCCCATGGCGTCGTTTGGCGATGGCTACCGGTATCATGTGACCGGACTGGTTCATGACGTACGAGGATACCCGACGCTTCAGAAAGATGAAATAACGGCGCTGCATGAGCGGCTGCATCGAAAAATCTATCAGCATTTCAAAGAGATTCAGATCGTAAAGGAATTTAACACAGAAGATGCGGATATCTGCCTTATCGCCTACGGCTCTGTGGCACGCTCCTGCCTGCAGGCCGTAAAGTCCGCCCGCGGCAAAGGAATAAAGGTCGGGCTTCTTCAGCTGGTGACCCTGTTTCCGTTTCCCAGAAATGATGTGGAAAAAATACTCCGCCAGTCAAAAGCCGTGATTGTTCCCGAAATGAATCTCGGGCAGATCTCACGGGAGGTCAAACGGGTGAATACGAATCTGTCTAAAGTGGTCAAACTCAACCGGTACGATGGCTCGTTGATCACACCGGATGAGATATTAAAGAAAATTCGTGAGGTAGCCTGATGCACCATGAAACGCATATCGTCCGCCAATACCTGAGACATGATAAAAAATTTCCGCACGTCTGGTGCCCTGGCTGTGGGAACGGTATCGTGCTGGGGGCGTTGATTCGGGCCATTCACCACCTGGATTATGCAAAGGATGATATCGTACTGGTGTCCGGGATCGGATGCTCAAGCCGGATGCCGGCCTATGTGGATTTCAACACGCTGCATACCGTTCACGGGCGGGCCCTGACCTTTGCCACCGGTATTAAGCTTGCCCGGCCGTTGCTCAAGGTCATTGTCGTCATGGGAGACGGGGATGCGATCGCCATCGGCGGCAATCATTTCATTCATGCGGCCCGGCGGAATATCGATCTTACGGCCATTATCGTGAACAACAGCATTTACGGCATGACCGGCGGCCAGTCATCACCCACGACCCCTTACGGAATGCGCTCGACCACCGCGCCGTATACCCATATTGAACACGCCTTCAATATATCGGAACTGGCCGCCACGGCCGGTGCTGCCTTTGTGTCACGGGGCACGGTGTATCACGCGCAGCTGCTGCAGGGTCTGATTGAAAAAGCGATTGAAAAAAAAGGTTTTTCCGTGGTTGAGGTTATTTCCCAGTGCCATATCCAGTATGGAAAGCTCAATCAGCTCGGCTCCCATATCGATATGCTCAAATGGCAGAAGACCCATGCCATACCAATCGAAAAGGCGGCCGATATGCCAGGTGATCAGATAGAGGGAAAATTTACCATCGGCGTTCTGGTGGACCGGGAGCTTCCGATTTACAGCAGGGAATATGAAAAAACCAGAGAAAAAGCCAGGGGATGCAGTCCGGAAAGCCAATAAACCCGAACGTTGGGGTAAACAGGAGACCGGTATGGCAGATCGTTATGAAATACGACTTTCAGGATTCGGGGGGCAGGGGCTTATTTTTGCAGGAATCATTCTGGCCGAGGCCATCGGCATCCATGAAGGCAAATACGTCACCCAGTCCCAGAGTTACGGGCCCGAGGCCAGAGGCGGGAAAAGCAGGTCTGAAATCGTATTCAGTGATGAACCCATTGACTATCCCCGGGCCATCAATGTCGATCTGCTGCTTGCCATGAGCCAGGATGCATGCGATACCTATTTTATCGACCTGAAACCGTCAGGACTTTTGATCGTCGATGCCACCTTTGTCAAGGAATCGCCCCTTTCCCGGGCGATCAGCATTCCGTGTACGGAAATCTCTCAATCCCTGACCGGGACGGCGACCGCATCCAACATGGTGGCGCTGGGGGCCATCTGCCGGTGTTCGGGAGTCGTATCCCCAATGTCATTGAAAAAGGCAATTTTGAACCGGTCGCCCAAAGGAACCGAAGGCATCAATATCAAGGCATTCAACGCCGGAATCAAAGCGGCCGGAACCTGTTGCGGGTAAGGGCCTCGGAAGGAATAAAATCCACAAAGATTGCGCAGCACTTTTTCCCGCCTGCGCGGCCGGCTGCATATCGTCCAGGTCCGCGAACAGCCCCAGCCGTCTTCCTGCCTGATACAGGCATCGATCTTCAGGCTCCATTTCCAGAAAACATCGAAGCGGCGTAAGCATGCGCTCCCTGTGAGCGGTTTCAATTGCGTGAACCCGTGAATGCGCTCTGCCGGCAAGTCCCGGCATGACATACTCGGACAGTTCAAATTCTGTCTGTCTGGCTTTCAATCCTGCCTCGATGTGAATCTTCTGACTTGCTCCCTTCCGGACCATGTCCAGCACCGTGTCTGAGCCTGATTCCATTCCGATATGAAGCCGACTCAGACCTGCGCCTCGTATGGCGGAAAGCTCGTTATCCCGTATCCGGGAGATGGTATGAGACCTCGCATAGGAGGTAATCCGTTTTGCCCACGGGAACCGATTCCGGATATGATCGAGAGTTTGGATTATATCACGGGAAGGCATGATCAGACGGTTTGCATCCTGAAGGAAGATCGTTTCCATGCCGCTGAGATACCATCTGTACGCCGCACGAAAAGCGGCGCTGTCTTCTGCCGGCAGGCCGTGGCCGAGATGTCCTGAAGCCGGAATAGGGGGGTAAATGTCGTGTCATTATCATCGGCTCCGCGATATTTCCTGAAAAGTGGAATACATGTGCCGGTCATCATACCGGAGTGCCCCGCACAGCGTCAAGGGACGCGCCGTGTGCCGGGACAAGATATCTTGAAGAAATTTGAAATATGGTTTATTTAAGAGCCAAGGCCCTGACTACAGGCATTAGGCATTAAAATTCCGATCCGGCCTGATGTCGGTTTTATCATATCGGCAATCGGTTATCAGCGTTATAAGGTGCTCTGACAACGTGAAAAAAAATATCAGACGATTATATATTCTGATTGCATCAGGAATAATTGCGCTGGGATTTATTAGCCTGGATATGCTGCTTTACGCGGGCAAACCCGGTCATTCCAATCCTGTGAAACAGATGGTCACCATCATGCCGGGGCAGGGTCTGACGGCCGTTACCAATATACTCTACCGGAACGGTCTGGTCACCCACCCTGCCAAATTCAGGCTGCTTGCCCGGATTTACGGATTTGACCGTCAGATCAAGGCCGGAGAGTATGATCTTTCTCCGGTCATGTCACCCAACCGGATACTGGATACCCTGGTAAGGGGCGATGTCCATCAGTATAAAATTGTTATTCCCGAAGGATACAATCTGTATCAGATCGCGGCCACAGTAGCCAAATCCGGTCTGACAGCGGAAACGCAGTTCCTTTCGGCTGTCACCGGTGCCGATGTCTCCCGGCAGTATGATATCCATGCAGATACGCTGGAGGGGTATCTTTTCCCGGACACCTATTATTTCTCTAAAGGCATTCCCCTCTCCCGAATGATTGAGGTAATGGTTACCCGGTTTAACGAGGTAGTTCCACCGGAATGGAAAAAACATGCGGAGGCGATGGGCTTTTCGTTTCATGATATCATGACCCTGGCCTCCATGATTGAAAAAGAAACCGGAGCTCCTTGGGAACGGCCCATCATTTCGTCGGTGTTTCACAACCGGTTGAAAAAAAAGATGAGACTCGAGAGCGATCCGACGGTGATTTACGGCATCGAGAACTTTGACGGGAATCTGACCCGGCAGCATCTGCGCGATCTGACCCCGTACAATACCTATAAAATCAAGGGGCTTCCGGCCGGTCCCATCGCCAGCCCGGGTCTCAGATCCATCGAAGCGGCGCTGTACCCTGCCGATACACGGTACCTGTATTTTGTTTCTAAAAAGAACGGCACGCACCAGTTTTCCACCAACCTTTCAGATCACAACCGGGCGGTCCGAACGTATCAACTGGGAAAATAGAAGGTGATTGAATTATCATGGACATTGGATTATTTTCAGATTTACAGCTCGCCGGTCAGCGTCTCATGGTCGGCTTTAACGGAACCGGTCTTAACCCGGGACTTAAATTTTTGATCGACACCCTCAAAGTCGGGGGCGTCATTCTGTTTTCGAGAAACATCGTTGATCCGGATCAGCTCAGGGAACTGTGCGGATCGGTTCAGGACTATGCCCTTTCGGTCGGCCAGCCCCCGTTGTTTATCGCCATCGATCAGGAAGGGGGAAAGGTGGCCAGACTCAAACCCCCGTTTACCCAGTTTCCGGGCAACCCGCATATGGCCGGTAAAAAAGATGCCCGCCGGTTTGCCGAAATTACCGCCAGAGAACTCGCGCAGGTCGGGATCAATATGAATATGGCGCCGGTTCTGGATGTCGCGCCGCTTGGCATGGAAAGTATCATGGCCGACCGGGCGTTCGGGGATGATCCGTTATGGGTCTCTTACCTGGGGGCTCATGTAATCGAACATCTCCAGAAGAACGGTGTCATGGCCGTTGCCAAACATTTTCCCGGAATCGGACGCACCATTCTTGATTCGCACCTTGACAGGCCATCGCTGGCCGTTGATTTAAACGATATGAAATCGTTTGATCTGGTGCCATTTGAAGATGCCATCCGTCATGACGTATCTGCTGTCATGCTTTCGCATATTCTGTATGATGCCATTGACGACAAGTGGCCGGCCAGCCTGTCACCGGCTATCGCCAGGGACCTGCTAAGGGCTCGGATGGGATTTGACGCACTGGTTATCACCGACGATCTGGATATGGGGGCAATCAAGGGCCATTACGATATTCAAACCGTGATGGGTCAGGTGATGGAAGCACAAATCGATATCGCGCTCATCTGCCACAGCACGGAGAATATGGAATGTGCGGTTGAAGAAATTCTTCACCTGCAGAAGGCTTCGAAAACCGTAAAAACAAACGGATGGAAATCCGTTCGAAGAATCATGGCGCTCAAAGAAAAGTATCTCTGAGGTCAGAGGCCTGAGGAATAAATAAAAAAGATTTTTCACCCCGACTCACGACTCACGACTCAAGCAACTACTTCTCCCTGGAATACACATCCTTGTCCAGATAGTCCGTATTGCCGCTGATCAGGCAGTGATAACCGGCGGCGCCGACCATGGCCGCATTGTCACCGCACAGATCCAGCGAAGGGATATGGACCTGAATCTGCCGGTCGCGGGCATCTCTGGTGACTTTCTCCCGTAATCGGCTGTTGGCGGAAACGCCGCCGACCACGGCAATATGACGGCACCCTTTTTCCTCTGCCGCATGGATGATTTTGAAGGACAGGACGTCAACCACCGCTTCCTGAAACCCTGCCGCAATGTCGGGTATCTGGTTGAGATATTGATCCGGATGCGTCTGGATATATCGCCTGACAGCGGATTTTAATCCGCTGAAACTGAAGTCGTAAGAAGATTTGTCCAGATAGGCTCTGGGAAAAAGAATTTTTTCCGGATCGCCGGTTCGGGCAAGGTCATCGATTATTTTTCCGCCCGGATAACCCAGACCCAGCATCTTGGATACCTTGTCGTAGGCTTCCCCTGCCGAATCATCCCGGGTTTGTCCGATCCGCTGCAGATCGGTGTGAGAGGTGACATAATAGATGTTCGTGTGGCCGCCGGATACCATCAGAGCGACAAATGGAAACGGGGGCGGGTCCGGTTCCAGAAATACCGAATTCACATGGGCGTGTAAATGATTGACGCCCACCCACGGGATATTCAATGCATAGGCACAGGCCCTGGCAAATGAATATCCCACCAGAAGCGCCCCGATCAGGCCGGGCCCCTGGGTGACGGCAATGGCATCGATCCGGTTCAGCGACAGGCCCGAATGGCTGATCGCTTTCTGAACAACGGGCACAATCGCTTCGATATGTTTTCTCGACGCCAGTTCCGGCACCACACCGCCGTAGCGATGATGCAGCTGTACCTGGGATGAGACCACAGAGGATAATGTGTCGGTTCCGTTTACGATAACCGCTGCTGCGGTTTCATCACATGATGTTTCAATGGCAAGTATATTCATGTCGCTTTTCTTCAGTCTTTCAGTTTAATAGTATAGGAAGTTTCATTTTCGGGTTGATTTTATATCTTCAGATTTATCTTAATATTTTAAGATAAAAGTTTTCTGCTTCTTGTTTTTTGCCTCAAACGAAGTGCTTTTTAAACGATAGCGGTCCTCAGTCCGCCCGGCAGGGCGTTAATTTATCGGCTTCGCTATGCTGCCGTTTGCTTTCTTTGCAAATCCACAGGGTCGATGCAGACGGAAAATCGTTTCAGGAACAGTCCGTTGTCTTCGCAGAACTGTGTTAACCGGGCATACTGCCCGGGCTCCGGATCGCGGAATGATACCAGTATGCCGCTGACGGGATATTTGAGACACAGGGCGTCCAGATCGCCGTATTGGCCGAGAATGGGAAAGCCCTGAATCTTTTTACCGCTTTTCAATATGTCATCATCGATAAAGCCGATCGGTTTCAAGTGCAGATTTTTGTTGTTCAGAATTTCCCTCAGCAGAATTTCTCCGCCCAGACCGGCCCCGTAGATGATGATGGAATCACCGGCCAGGGTCTTTCTTCGAATGGTATCGATAAACAGTCGGAATGAACCGCGGGTTCCGAGCAGCAGGGCGGTTGACAATAACCAGTCGATGAAAAAGATTCCTTTTGAAAAATCCTCAAACCGGTAGATAAAAGTTACCGCGGAGATTGAAAGCAGGGATGCCAGAAAAGAGGCCCTGATGTACACCAGTACATCGTTGACGCTCATATAGCGCCAGATGCCGCGATAAATCCCGATAATAAAGAAAATAACGATCTTGCAGGCGATGACTGCCGGCAATGATCTGAGAAAACTTTTGAAATAAAAGGCAAAAGCATCTCCGGAAAATCGTATGCGATAAGCCAGATAGTAGGAAAATGCAATAAGGCAGAAATCCAGCAGTACCAGCAGAATCTGTTTTTTATACGTCAGCTCGAGCAGTATGGGGGTATAGGCGTGGTTGCGCAGCAGTGAAAATTCTTTTTCCGGGTATATCCTGAGCTGGGCCATGTATATCCCGATGAACAGGAGCGAAACTGCCAGGGGAATGATCACCACCGGGGAGGTGAGCGTATCGGTATGGCCGACAAAGACGGCTGCCAGACCGGAGACGAGCCCGATAACATACAAAAACGCGACGGCGCCTTTTTCAGTGAATCCCATCAGCACCAGCCGGTGGGAGGTGTGGTCCTTACCGCCCTGTGACGCCCGCCGTCCGCTCAGGGTCCGGATAAAGGTCACCATGGTCGTATCCATGATCGGCACCATGAGAACCATGATCGGAACGACATAAAGGGATACCCGGTTGGCTGCCGTGTTCTGATCGTAATAGAGGGCCAGGATGGACAGTGTAAAGCCGATAATCAGACTGCCGCTGTCCCCCATGAAAATCGAGGCGGGATTGAAATTGTAGATCAGAAATCCTGCCAGCGCGCCAGCCAGTATCAGTGCTGCCAGACAGGCATCCTGCTGGCCGGTGCCAAACAGTATGGCCAGGTAGACGGATGCGATGATTCCGACGCCGGCACACAGCCCGTCCATGTTGTCGATCAGGTTCAATGCGTTGGTAATACCGGCAATCCACACAATGGTGACCATCGTATCCAGCGTCAGGGACGTAAACCAGTGCAACCGGAATCCCAGAAAGGTGACGATCGACGCCACCAGAATCTGCCCGACCAGTTTGGTGTGGGGTTTGATGGTGATAACATCATCGATCAGCCCCAGAATAAACAGCAGGGTAATGCCGATCGATAATACCGCCCCCAGAGAAGGGGTTTGTGACAGGTCGCCACTGCGGACAATGTGCGCCCAGACCGTGGTGAAATCGGAAATCCATATCATCGGGATGATGATGCCGGTATATATCGCGATTCCTCCCATAAGGGCCGTGGGCTTCTTGTGCCAGCGTTCTTTGACCGGATAGGCCATCCAGCCGTTTTTGGAAGCGATCCGCCGGATGGCCGGAGTAAGCGCAATACACAATAAAAAAGATATGAACGGAAGAATATATTTCAATAGCATAGGAGTTTCCATATCTTTTGCCTCAAACGAAGTGCCCCTCCAGCGATAGCGGTCCTGAGTCCGCCCGCAAGGCCCTTATCTTTTTTTCTGTCTGCTTTTATGGAGCCATCAATAAAAAAGCCAGGACCTGCTCAATGATGATACGGTATTGAGCAAATCCTGGCTGATATCCGGTATGGTCAATCACGATGATTCAGCGGTGGCGGCACCCTCCGGGTGCTCAGATGAGATGGAGCTCAGCTTTTGCACAATGATTTGCCTTCATATCCCCGGCTGATCCATCTCAGGAGGCGATTAATCATATTTGCTGCTTTATGTATCAATGCAATGCACCTGTGTATTGCACCTGTTTGTCTGAAGGATCGGGTTTTCGGGGTTAGATCCACTCAATGCGGCTTTCGGATTCCTTCTGTTCTCTGATTTCTCCGATGACGTACGCTTTTTCATTCAGCGCATTCAGCCTTGACAGGATATCCTGGACCTGATTGTCGGGGACTACGGCAATCATCCCGATACCATTGTTGAAGGTCCGCATCATTTCAGGCTCGGATACGTTGCCAGCCTCGCGAAGGAAATTGAAAATGGGCGGAATTTCCCAGCTGTTTCGCTGGATGACCACCTTGCAGGCCTTGGGGATGATTCGCAGAATATTGTCCGGGATTCCGCCACCGGTAATATGGGCCAGGCCCAGCACCGACATGTCTCTTAATAAATGCTGAATAGTTTCGGTATATATTTTCGTGGGGGTCAGCAGTTCCTCCCCGATGGTTTTTCCCAGTTCGGGGATATATTGATCGATCCTGAGCTTGAGAACATCAAAACAGATCTTTCGAACCAGGGAATACCCATTGCTGTGAAGACCGCTGGAGGCAATGCCGATTAATTTGTTGCCGACATGAATCTCCGATCCATCTACGATTTTGCTGTTATCAACGATTCCGACCGCAAATCCGGCCAGGTCATATTCCTCGTTGCTGTAAAACCCGGGCATTTCAGCGGTTTCACCGCCGATCAGGGAACACATTGCCTGGCGGCAGCCCTCTCCGACCCCTTCAATAATGGAGGCTATGATTTCGGGCCTGAGCTTTCCGGTAGCCAGATAATCGAGAAAAAACAGAGGCTTTGCTCCCTGGACGAGGATATCATTGACAGACATGGCCACCAGATCGATTCCAACCGTGTCATGTTTATCCATCATAAACGCAATTTTCAGTTTGGTGCCGACGCCGTCAGTGGAACTGACCAGCACCGGTTTCTCCATATCTGCCGTATTGAGTGAAAACAGGCCGCCGAAACCGCCGATTTCTCCCATCACGCCGGCTCTGGGTGTTCGTTGGGCGATTTCCTTGATTTTATTGACAAGGTTGTTCGCCGTATCAATATCAACACCCGCATCTGCATACGTTAAAGGTTTTGTCATATTAGAACTCCTGATAAAGGTCATAGTTTTCAACTGTTGTACCTTAAAAAGCTAAACTGTATCGCTATAAAAGTCAAAACAATTTTTTTGACATTACGCGTTCAATATTGTAGGTTTTGAGCTTATATTTAGGGGCTCGCAACGGATTATCCGGCATGCCACCCTGTCGTTGTATGTCACTTTTGCTGCCGGGTCAGATTCGGTTGAACGCATCCGGGCACACCAATGAAACTGTTCAGGTGAAATGTTCAGGGTCGAAATGACGTATGCTCGCCTGGCTTCCAGTATTCGGCCAATCTTCGGATCGATCAGACAGCCGGAGGAGGCGATCGGAATTTTATATGAATTCATGCAGCGGGGATACTGACACGGTTTCGATCAATGAAACGATCAAAGGAATTTTTTTATGAAAACGATACAAGTAGGACTACTGGGCTGTGGTACGGTGGGTACCGGCGTTGCGCGACTTCTGATTGAGAAAAAAGCATTGCTCAGCGCCCGTGTGGGGGCAGATATTCACCTGAAGCATATTGCCGACATCGATGTCATCAGAGACCGGGGCATCCGCTTTGACGACGGGGTTTTGATTGCCGATGCCTACCGGGTGGTCAACGATCCTGAAATCGATATCATCATTGAATTGATCGGCGGGCTGGGTCTTGCCAGAGATCTTATTCTAAAAGCCATAGAAAACGGCAAGCATGTGGTGACAGCCAATAAAGCACTGCTTGCCCAACACGGCAACACGATTTTCAGACTGGCCAAAGACAAAGGGGTTGACCTTGCCTATGAAGCCAGTGTCGGCGGTTGCATGCCGATTATTAAAACCCTCAGGGAGTCTCTGGTAGCCAATTCCATCACCGCCATGACCGGTATTCTCAACGGAACCTGCAACTATATTCTTTCAAAAATTACCGATGAGGGGTGCAGTTTTGATACGGCCCTGGCTTTGGCCCAGTCCAACGGATTTGCCGAGGCCGATCCCACCCTGGATATCGAAGGATATGATACGGCCCATAAACTGGCCATTTTAACTTCTCTGGCATACGGGGCGGAACTCAACCTGAAAGATATCTACATCGAAGGGATTTCGAAAATCACCCCGAAAGATATTGAATATGCCGGCCAGTTCGGATACACGATCAAACTTCTGGCGATCAGCAAATACAGGGGCGATGCGGTTGAAGCCCGTGTCCATCCGACAATGATTCCCAGCGACAACATCATTTCCAATGTAAAGGGCTCCCTGAATGCCATCATGGTTTCCGCAGATGCCGTGGGGGATATACTGCTGTATGGTCATGGAGCCGGTATGATGCCGACGGCAAGCGCGGTTGTCGGCGATGTGGTAGATATCGCGAGAAACCTGATTTGCGGCTGCACCGAAAGGCTGCCGCTGCTGTCTTATCAACTGGAACACATTAAAAAAATTCCGGTCCTTTCCATCGAGGAAATTTCAACTCAGTATTATTTTCGTTTTTCAGCGGTGGACCGTCCGAATGTGTTATCCAAGATCGCCGGCATTCTGGGCAGTCACGGGATCAGTATCAAATCGGTCCACCAGAAAGGAAGAAACGCCAGCGGATCGGTTCCCATTGTGATGCTGTCGCATCATGCGAAGGAAGCCGATGTCAAAAATGCCTTGTATGAAATTTCCCTGCTTGATATCGTACAGGATACACCGGTGCTGATACGGATTGAAGATGAAAACGCTCAGGCGTAACAGATAACAGTCGAGAGTCGAGAGTCGAGAGTTGTGAGTCAAGAGTTGTGAGTTAAGAGTCAAGAGGCGGCAGTCATCAGTTGACAGTCGAGATCTATAAACCTTAGTTTTTTTTGCTGGCCTGCTTCGTACGACGGTCAATTCGTCAGGCGGTTTTTTACGGAGCCGGCGTTTTATAGAAAGAGTTATCATGCATATAGTCTGTTCTGATCTTGAAGGGGTATTTGTTCCGGAAATCTGGATAAACGTTGCCGAAAAAACCGGTATTGAAGAACTGCGGCTTACCACGCGCGATATCGCGGATTATGATGTGCTCATGAAAAAACGTCTGGGTATTCTCAAGGAAAAGGGGCTGAAGATCCATGATATCCAGGAAGTCATCGCCGGCATGGACCCAATGGAAGGGGCTGCCGAATTTTTGGACTGGGTCCGGTCCCAGACTCAGATCATCATCGTATCCGATACCTTTGTACAGTTTGGTGGCCCGTTAATGAAAAAACTCGGATGGCCCACCCTGTTCTGCAATTCTCTGGTCATTGATTCGGACGGCACCATCACCGATTACCGGATGCGTCAGCAAAACGGCAAACAAAAGACGGTGCAGGCGTTAAAAACCCTCAATTACAACATCATCGCAAGCGGTGACTCATATAATGATATCAATATGCTCAAGGAAGCCGACACAGGCATTTTGTTCCGGCCTCCCCAAAACATTATCGATGAGTATCCGGAATTGCCGGTCACCCAAAACTATGGCGAACTGAAAGCAATCATGGAAAAGGTTCTTTTAAATGGATAATTCCTACACGACGAAAATCCGGGTGATCTATGGTGATACTGACATGATGGGAGTTGCCTATCATGCCAATTACCTGCGATGGTTCGAAGTCGGGCGGACCGATCTGTTCAGGTCCCTGGGGATGTCCTATAAGGAAATCGAAGAGAGGGGATATATGCTTCCGGTTTCCGAGGCATACTGTAAATTTATTACCCCGGCGCGCTATGATGACGTGCTGCTGATCGAGGCCTCAATCGATTGCCAGGTCAAGGGGGGGATGAAGTGCGATTACCGGATTTACCGGGAGGACGGTCGGAAGTTGCTGGCCAGGGGTTACACCCG
This sequence comes from Desulfobacterales bacterium, assembly GCA_028704555.1. Taxonomy (NCBI): domain Bacteria; kingdom Pseudomonadati; phylum Thermodesulfobacteriota; class Desulfobacteria; order Desulfobacterales; species Desulfobacterales bacterium. The sequence continues at coordinate 189,770 of JAQWFD010000001.1, read as the reverse complement.
GCATGCATATATTGACCGGAACGGCAAAGTGGTCAGGCCGCCGGCGTTTATCAGGGGTCTGATTGAAACGTATCTTCAGGCGCAAAATGAGCAGCCCGATTGAATTTGAGTTATGCCGTCATTACAGAAAAAAAATAATGAATTGACCTTCAAGGTATTTGTCCAGCCGCGGTCGTCTAAAAATCAGGTGGCCGGCTGTTACGGGGATGCACTGAAAATCAAGCTGACGGCCCCGCCGGTCGATGGCGAAGCCAATAAAATGTGCATCAATTACCTTGCGAAATTTTTTTCGGTACCCAAATCCGCTGTTGAAATTGTCTCGGGTCAAACCGGCCGCAGTAAATTGATCAGGATTACCGCAGAAAGCCCGGTCCTGGAAAAACTGGAGGAAAAAATAAAATCTTTCTCAATCTGAATAATTGCTTGACAGATAAACCCTATTGGGTATAGTGTGTTTTTGTTGATGCGGGGTGGAGCAGTCTGGTAGCTCGTCGGGCTCATAACCCGAAGGTCGTTGGTTCGAATCCAGCCCCCGCTACCAATCGATCATCAAGGGCTTAGGCGTAAAACCCAAGCCCTTTTTATATTTTAAGACCCTTTTTATGTTTTAAGAGATGATCGATGGTCCCGGAAAAAAACGACACTATCGTAAGCCCCGGAATAGCCCGGGGTTTTTTTGTTTTAGAACATGGAAAGAAGGTCTTTATTATGAAGTTTAACGAATTTAATTTTCATCCCGATGTCGCAGCTGGTGTTGCAGGGGCTGGATTTGTCACCCCGACTCCGATTCAGGTACAGGCGATCCCCAAGGTTATGCAGGGGTGCGATGTCATGGGATTGGCCCAGACCGGCACTGGTAAGACGGCCGTTTTTGCGCTGCCGATTCTGAACCGGCTCATGCAGGGAGGGCGAGGTTGCGTCCGTGCGTTGGTCATTGCTCCTACCCGTGAACTGGCCGAGCAGATCCATCAGGCGATCGAAAGCCTCGGTCGTCATACCGGACTGCGCAGTGTCGCCATTTATGGCGGCGTGAGTATTAATCCGCAGATAAAGAAACTAAAGCAGGGCGTCGAGATCGTTGTTGCCTGCCCGGGTCGTTTTCTTGATCATATCGGCAGGGGGACTGTCAATCTTGGCCGGCTGGAGATGTTGGTCCTTGATGAGGCGGATCAGATGTTTGATATGGGCTTTTTACCCGATATCCGCCGGATTCTGGGACATCTCCCGCGTAATCGGCAGACCCTGCTGTTTTCGGCTACCATGCCGGATCAAATCCGTGGGTTGGCAAAAGATATCCTGCGTAACCCCGTCACCGTTCAGGTGGGGACCACGGCACCGGCGACAACCGTCAGCCACGCGCTCTATCCGGTAGCCCCGCATTTGAAAAGCGCACTGCTGTTGAAACTGTTGCACCAGGGGGATACCGGTTCGGTTCTTGTTTTTACCCGCACCAAGCATCGCGCCAAACGTCTGGGAGAACAACTGGTCAGGTCCGGTTACCGGTCGACATCTCTGCAGGGGAATCTTTCCCAGGGGCGTCGTCAGGCCGCGCTGGACGGATTCCGTGACGGTACATATCAGGTGCTGGTGGCGACCGATATCGCCGCCCGCGGCATTGATGTTTCCCGGATATCCCGGGTCATCAATTATGATATGCCGGCCACACCCGATGCCTACATTCACCGCATCGGCCGCACCGGACGCGCCGACTGCAGCGGCGATGCGTTTACCCTTATCACTGACGACGATATCCAGATGGCGCAAGCCATCGATCGGATTCTCGGTTCCCGGACCGAGCGCCGCATCCTGGCAGATTTTGACTACGATGTCCGGGAGCCTTTGAAAAGTGAGACTCACGCTCGTCCCTCGAAGCGGCCAGTACCGGCTCGCAAGCCTTTCGGCATGAAGGAGGGCGGAAACAAACAGGATGCGCCTTCTTTCGGACGAAGACGGCCGCAACCCGGTCATGGGCTCAGTCGCGCTGCCAGTGCGCCGTCGGCGGGGCGTTATAACCCTGCACGCCGCGTCCGCTGATAGCCGATCGTGACATCATCCGGATTTTAAGCGATAAGCCGGCCACAACTTATAGCACCTGGTCAGATTGAGGCCTGATTCTATGGTTGTTGCCGGCTGAATATTTTTTCAGTTCCCAGTTCCCAGTTCCCAGTTCCCAGTCCCCAGTCCCCAGTCCCCTGATTTCTGACTTCTGATTTCCGTCCTCTGATTTCTGACTTGAGCCCGAATACGACTATTAGCTTTTGGCTGATATTTACCTGGTATTTTTTTATCATTTTCCTGCTTTTATTTATAACTTATTAATTTTATTAATAAATAATTCTTTCGAGAATGTGTTGATTTTGGGTTCATAACACGATAATATCCTTCTTTCCCTGATAAACAGTTGAGGTTTTTTAAATAATGAAAGACTTTTCCATAGTAATCATAGCCTGAACCGGTGATGATAGTCTATCGGTATTCGGGGGATATAATATGGTATGTCGACACATCCGGGTTCATCGAGTTCGTCCGGATGCAATCATCACAATGACGGTGTAAAACGACGGTATTCATACTGAAGTGGCCTGAGCGCAATGCAGCACTGAACGACCACGGAGTTAACATTGATCGGTTCATAGAAGGTGACGGTTGCATATGAAGACTGAGAAGCAGGAGCAGGTGTTACAGTTTGGTGAACGACAGATCCTTTATTACCTTTATCGTACCAACCGAAAACGTGTACGCATCGTAGTGTCTCCGGAGCTGACCGTGGATGTATTCGCTCCGAAAGCCGTTGACGATGAACAGGTTCGCATGACTGTTCAGAAAAAAGCATTGTGGATCACATGGGCGCTTGACCGGATGAAATCTTTTCATCCCTTGCCGGCTCCCAAACAGTACATCAGCGGGGAGCCCCTGTTGTACCTCGGGCGTCAGTATCAGTTGAAGGTGGAAGAAACCGTGGCGAAACCGGCAAAATTGCTGGGCCCGTTTCTCTGGGTTCGGGTGTCTGACAGATCCGATACCCGGAGCATCAAGCGGGCGGTTGACCGGTGGTACCGGAAACGGGCATTTGAGACGTTTGGCCGCTACCTGCAAAAATGTTACGCCATGGTCGTACGATATGATATCCCGGAACCCACAATGGCGGTTCGTGTCATGCGCAGACGGTGGGGAAGCTGCACAGACTCGGGCCGGATCACACTCAATGTCAATCTGGTTCAGGTTCCCCGGCATTGCATCGAATACGTTATCCTGCATGAACTTTGTCATTTGAAACACCTCAATCATTCCCGGTCATTTTATGAATTTCTTTCCTGCTGCATGCCGGACTGGCGCAGTCGGAAGGAAATGCTGGACCGTTTCCTGCTGGAGTGAAACTGTTTTGCGAAAGGCGATGGAATGCCTCGTTATCCCAGATAGGCCCGCTTCACCTCGTCGTTGACGAGCAGATCTGCTGCAGGCCCCTTCAGGACAATCCGGCCGGTTTGAAGCACGTAGCCGCGGTCGGCGATGGCCAGCGCAGCCCGGGCGTTCTGCTCGACGAGAAGAATCGTCATTCCGCTGTTTCTCAGTGTTACCAGGGTTTGAAGGATCATATCGACGATCAGGGGCGCCAGCCCCGTGGAGGGCTCATCCAGGACGAGCAGCCGGGGTTTTGCCATCAGGGCCCTTCCCAGGGCCAGCATCTGCTGTTCGCCGCCGGATAGGGTTCCGGCCGGCTGGTGGGCCCGTTCCTTCAGGATGGGAAACAGGGCCATGATCATGTGAAGATCGGTTTCAACCTCCTTGCGCCGCCCTTTTCGGTACATGGTGTATGCCCCGAGTTTTAAATTGTCCAGTACGCTCAGCGGACCGAAAATCTGCCGGCCCTCGGGTACCAGGCTGATGCCTGTCCGGACGATATCCGGGGGCGGCATCTGTGCCATGGACTTGCCGTTAAAATTTATCGTTCCGGTCCACATCGGCAGCAGACCGCATATGGCGGATAACAGCGTGCTTTTTCCGGACCCGTTGGAGCCGATGAGCGCGATCAGTTCCCCTTGTTTTACGCAGAGGCTTATCCCTTTAACCGCCATAATCCGGCCGTAACAGCATGTCAGATTTTCAATTTGCAGCATCTGTCCTCTTTCATTTTCCTTTTTTATGGGGCATATCCAAGCACAATTTATTCTTGTCGTGACCCTGGCGGGTGCCCAGATACGCCGTCATCACTTTCGGATGGTTCCGGATTTCAGCGGGGGTGCCTTCGGCCAGTTTGGCGCCCTGATCCAGGACGATGATCCTGTCTGAAATTCCCAGCGTCAGGCTTACATCATGTTCCACCAGAATTTGGGTAACGCCCTTTTGGCGGATTTTTTCGATCAGTTTCCGGAGCTGTTCGGTTTCCACTGCGTTCAGCCCGGCAGCCGGTTCATCCAGGAGCAGAAGCGCCGGATCGGATGCCAGGGCCCTTGCCATCTCCACAAGGCGCTGCCAGCCGAACGGAAGGTCTCCGGACCGGAGGTGCGCCAGGGATTTGAGGCCGACAAAATCCAGAAGGTCCATGGCCTTTGCTATTGACCGGACCTCTTCCCGCCTCACTCCAGGCCATCTGAGAACGGCTCCCCAGAATCCGCAGGTAGTTCGGACATGCATGCCCACCAGCACGTTTTCAAGGACCGTCATGTTCTCAAACAGCTCGACATTCTGAAACGTCCTGGCCATGCCGCTGATGACCCGTTCGAAGGGTTTCTGGTTCACGAGGTCCACGCCATTGAAGACGACCGCGCCCCGGTCCGGCGGATAAATACCCGTGATGATGTTAAACAGAGTGGTCTTGCCCGCACCGTTGGGGCCGATCAGACCGTAAACCGTTCCCCGTTTGATGGAAAAGGATACGCGGCTTAACGCCTGTACCCCTCCAAATGCCCTGGACAGGGTCTCGATAACCAGAATGTTCTGCCCGGCAGTGTCAGCGTTTTTTTGTTTTTTCATATATATCCAGGAGTCCCCGGGTCAGCCCCTGGGGCATGAAAATCATTACCGTTATTAAAATCGTCCCGTAAACCAGCATTTCAAACTCGGCAAAGCCGTGAAGCGCCTCGGGAAGAAGGGTGAGCAGCGATGCGCCCAGGAGAGCGCCCCAAACACTGGCCATGCCGCCGATGACCACCATGGTCACGATCTTGACCGAGACCATAAAATCAAAGGACCCCGGGCTGATGAACCCGACAAAATGCGCGTATAAAAACCCGGCCAGTGCCCCGAGCGCGGCGCTGAGCATGAACACCTGAAGTTTCAGGGCCCGCGTATTGACGCCCACGGCCCGGGATGCGTTTTCGCTGTCATGGATGGAGCGCAGGGCTAGGCCCATGCGGGATGACAGGATTCTTCTGCACAGCAGGATGCTGACAAAGACAAAGGCCCAGACCAGGAAAAAATAGCTTTTCCCCGGCAAAAATACGATTTGTCCTGCTTCCAGCATGGGAATGCCCACAAACCCGGAGGCGCCTCCGGTCAAGGCGCTCCATTCGCGAAGGACGATATGGACGATCATGCCGAACCCGAGGGTGCCCATGGCCAGATAATAGCCGGAGAGTTTCAGGGTGGGAATCCCGACAATGAAAGCGACCAGTATCGCAATGGCCAGCGCGCAAACCAGTGCCAGCCACGGAGAAAGCCCCATCGTTCCGGACAGAATCGCCGTGGTATAGGCCCCGATGCCGTAAAAGGCCGCGTGCCCCAATGATACCTGTCCCGCGTAGCCCATCAGCATATTCAGCCCCAGCGCCAGGATGGAATTGATCCCGATAAAGGTCAGGACCTGTAGATAATACGTGTTTTCAATCAGCACCCCGGCCAGCACCACGGCCAGGAGAAAACCGATGTGATAGGTGAGGGGGTTTCGTTTAATAGTGTGCATAATTCTGTCTTATTTTAGATTTCCGGTTATGTATCAGCGGTCTTCAGTCGTGAGTCGTGAGTCGAGAGTTTTCTGCCCTCTGCCCTCTGATCTCTGATCTCTGATCTCTGATCTCCGACCTCTGGCCTCTGTCTTTTCCCCTAAAACCTCCTGGCCTCCCCAGCGGCAAAAAGCCCCTGCGGGCGGACATACAGGATCAGGAGCAGGGCCAGAAAGGCGATGGCATCTTTTATGCCCGAGGGGAAAAAGGCCACTCCCGCGGCTTCGAGGATTCCCAGAAGAAATCCGCCTGCCAGGGCGCCCCACAGGCTCCCGAGGCCACCGATCATGGCGGCGCAAAAGCCTTTCAAACCGAGCAGGGTGCCCATGTCATAGCTGTTCATGGTAATCGGAGCGATGAAAATGCCCGCAATTGCCCCTATCCCTGAACTCATCCCGAATGCCAGCATCGTCATCCGGTCCGACGGGATACCGGCCAGCCAGGCCGCCCGCCGGTTGATGGCGCAGGCGGTCATAGCCTTTCCCGTCAGCGACCGCGTGAAAAAAAGGTAAAGCCCCATGACCAGGATCACGAGGGCTGCAATGATCCAGATGCTCTGCGGCAGCAGTGTGGCCCCGGCCATGTCGATCGGCGCGTGATCCGAAAAGGCCGGCACGCTGTGAGAATCCTTGCCCCATGCGGTCATGGCAATGCCCCGCAGGAAGATGGAGGCGCCGACCGTGATGATCACCAGGACGATGGGCTCGGGTTTTCGGGCCGTCCGGATGGCAAACCGCTCGAACAGGAGCCCTGCCGCGGACACCCCCAGCACGGTCAGGATAAAGGCCAGGGGAAGGGGAATCGAGCACTTGACCCAGAGGGTGACCAGCCCCATAGCTCCCAGCATGACAAATTCGCCGTGGGAAAAGTTGATCAGGTCGGTTGAGCTGTACAGCATGGACAGGCCGATGGCCGTCACCGCATAGACAGCGCCGCTGGTAATGCCCGAAAAAAGGTATTGAAGGATTTCCTGCATAAGAATTACAATTCATCAATAAGGGTTGAAATTTGCCGTTATCGGCGCAGCCGGCTGTCGATTACCGTATCGTTTAATTTTTTCCGGCATCGACCAGCCGCCAGTCATTGTTCCGGATTTGCACCATCACAAAGGCGTCCGGAGTCAGACCGTTGTGATCGGTTTTGGAAAAATTGAATATACCGCTGACGCCGACATGTTTTTCCATGCCCTCCAAAGCAGCCCTTATCTTGTTCCGGTCGCCGTTTGATCCTTCCAGCGCCTTGATGAGCATGTTGACCGCGTCATAGGCATATCCGCCGAATCCGGATACCTCCTGGCCCCACCGGGAGCTGTACTGATCGATATAGGTTTTCAGCACCGGTTTCTGTGCATCGGTTTCCGGCAGTTTTGAGGCCACGAGGATTTTGCCCGTGGGAAGCAGGATGCCTTCGGCAGCGTCTCCGGCCAGCTCCAGAAATTTCGGTGAGGCGACCCCGTGGCTCTGGTACAGGGGAATGGTTATATTCAGCTGCCGGACATTTTTGGCCACCACGGCCGGACCGGGATTGGTGCCCCAGCAGACGATGGCTTCCGGAGCGGCGGTCCGTATTTTGGTCAGCTGGGCGGTCATGTCGGTATCTTTGGCGCCAAAGCTTTCGGCACGGACAATGCGGATGCCGAATGCCTTCGCCTGGTTTTCCAGTTGATTCTTTCCGCTCTCCCCATAGGCGTTGGAAACCGTGAGGATCGCGATGTCGTGAATGCCCGTTTTTCTCATGCGCCGGTATACGGCTGATACTGCCAGCACATCGCTCTGGGCGGTTTTAAAGATCCAGGGCTTGACCGGATCGGTAATTTTGATGCCGGCGGCGCAACTGATCAGGGGAATTTGGGCCCTTTCGGCAAAGGATGCAACGGCCAGCGTGGTCGGGGTGGTGCTGGGGCCGATGACGGCAATCACCCGGTCCTTGTGGATCAGCTTGTTGATCGCACTAACGGCCTTTTGCGGATCACCTTCGGAGTCATAGATGACCGCCTCCAGCAGGTGACCATCGACTCCGCCACGTTCGTTTACGGTATCGATGACCATCTGCATGGTTTTTTTCTCGGGGTCTCCGAGAAATGAGGCCGGACCCGTAGATGAAAAAATGCCGCCGATTTTATACGTGTCCGCGGCAGGAGATGCTGCCGGCAGCCAGAGGCATGCTGCGATGATCAGGGATAACAGGATGAAAATGGGTTTCAGCTTAAGGGTAAATAACATGGGGTCGGTCTCCTTGTTGGTTGAACGGGTTATCGGGTTTCAGGGCCGAGGCCCTTGGCTCCAGGCTGCTGTTGCCTCATCCACGGCCCGGCTGACAAAAAAAGGGCCGGAAGTATACAACTCCGCGGCCCTTAAAAATAAAAAAACCACGGGTTTTAGACTGCTTTCAGTCTGCCCGTGGGTTGTGTGTCTTGATATGATCCGTTTTTTACATATCTACCCCACCGGCAGACTTTCTAAAGAAAAAACCGCCAAAAAAGGTAAACATAAAAAAGTAAAATTTCCGGATCGTCATGTGGTTTTCCATTCGTGTTAATGTTTTTTTATAAAAAATAAACGAATGTAATTCAAATGTCAATCGACAATTTGATCCGGGCAAAATGTGGGTCACTATTTCTTCGTCTATGTACATCGAAAATTTCGGCAGTATGGATGTGCTGTGCTCAGACAAGACCGGTACAGTGACCGAAGGCCGGGTGACGGTTCATTCTGTCCTGGATGCTTCCGGTCGGTGGACATCTTTGCGGAGTGGGTCAAACGCTTTTTTTACCGAAAGATGGGGGACTAATGTCAGCCAATAATCATTTCACAGTAAAGCGCTACCTGGGTCCGGCGTTCAGCCTGTGTCTGTTCGGTGCTGTCGCATGGCTTCTGCATCGTGAACTTTCGGCTTACCGCCTTGAGGATATTTTCCATAATCTTTCTCTGATCCCATCCTTTCGGCTCTGGGGTGCGGTTCTGCTGACCGTGGCAGGTTACTCCGCTATGACGGGCTATGACGCCCTGGCCCTTCACTACATTCAGCACCCGATCGGCTACTCGAAGAGTGCATTGGCGTCGTTTATCGGCTACGCGTTCAGCAACAACATCGGCTTTTCCATGATTGCCGGCGCTTCGGTTCGCTACCGTCTCTACTCGGTCTGGGGGCTTTCAGTGATCGAAATTTCCCGGGTGGTGCTTTTCTGCACTGTTTCCGTGTGGCTCGGGTTCTTTTTTCTGTTCGGCGTGATGTCGGTAATGGCACCGGAAGCGGTGCCGCCATCGATTCACCTGCCATTTGCCTCTATGTGGTGGCCGGGGTTTTTCTGCCTTGCGGTAGTCGCCGGGTATACAGCGGTCGCCGGCATCCGGAAAAAGCCCATTGCCATCCGGGGGGAGGCGATTCGGTGGCCGCGGATCGGGCTGGTTCCCTGGCAGGCCGGTATTGGCGCCGCGGACTGGTCGCTGGCCGCAGGGGTGCTCTATCTGCTAATACCCAAAGGGTCGTCCGACATCTCTTTTTCATTGTTTTTAGGCGCTTTTCTTCTGGCTCAGCTGGCCGGTCTGGTCAGCCAGGTTCCCGGCGGGCTGGGTGTATTCGAATCTGTCTTCACCGTCCTGCTGTCACCGGTCATTCCGGCACCCCAGATCCTGGGAGGCCTGTTGGCCTATCGGATGGTTTATTACTGGCTGCCCCTGGCTGTTGCCGCTGTTCTTCTCGGGGGGCATGAGCTTTTCAGAGGAAAGAAAAAGTTTAAGCATCTTGATGTCTTCTTCGGCCACTGGATTTCGCCGCTTATTCCCCAGATATTCGGGCTGGCCGCCTTTGTCGCCGGCACCATTTTGCTTCTGTCGGGAGTGACGCCTGCCATTGATTCACGAATCGCCCTGTTGAAACGGATGCTGCCGCTATCGCTGATCGAACTCTCCCATTTTTCGGCCAGTGTGGTCGGAATGGGTCTGCTGCTCCTGGGACGCGGGCTTCAGCGTCGTTTGGATGCGGCCTATGTGATGATGCTTGCGTTCCTGGCGGTCGGCGCAGCAGGTTCCATCGCAAAGGGGCTGGATTACGAGGAGGCGCTGGCGCTGCTGCTGATCGGTGCGACACTTGCCCCCTGCAGACGCTATTTTTATCGTAAAGCGTCTCTATTTGACGGCCGATTCAGCGCCTCATGGGTCGCCGCCGTGCTGGTGGTGCTCTGCGGGTCGATCTGGCTGGGGTATTACAGCTACCGGCACGTGGAATATGCCGACAGCCTGTGGTGGCAGTTCGCCTTTTCCGGTCATGCATCGCGGTTTCTCAGGGCAAGTCTGGGGGCGGTGCTTCTGGCCCTTTTTTTCGCAGCGGCCCGCTTGATGCGGCCTGCGCCGCCGAGCCCTGAACCGCCGACACCGGAGGAGATGGACCGGGTGTGGGGTATCGTTCAAGAGGCTGGCGATACCTATGCCCATCTGGCCACGCTGGGGGACAAGTATTTTATTTTTAACGATGACCGAACCGCGTTTGTCATGTACGGCATCAGCGGCAATACCTGGGTTGCCATGGGCGATCCGGTGGGGCTGGAAGGCGAACTCAAGGACCTGTCGTGGCGATTTCGCGAGATGGCCGACCGCCACGGAGACCGAGGCGTTTTCTACCATGTGAGCCACCATCGGCTGCCCATATATCTGGACATGGGATTGAGCCTGCTGAAGCTTGGTGAAGAAGCCAGAGTGCCGCTTTCCGGGTTCAGCCTTGAAGGGGCTCAACGCAAAGGCTTTCGTTACACCCTGCGAAAGCTGGAAAAGGAAGGGTGCCGTTTTGAGGTGTTGTCACAGGCTTCGGTGGCCGGGCGCATGGCGGATTTGAAAGAGATCTCCGATCAGTGGCTTTCCGGAAAGAACAGCCGGGAAAAGGGGTTTTCTCTGGGCTTCTTTTCGGAGACCTACCTCAAACGCTATCCGGTCGCCGTCGCCTTTCAGAATGATCGGATGATTGCCTTCGCAAATTTCTGGCAGGGAGCCGGCAGGGAAGAGCTTTCCATTGATCTTATGCGCTACCGCCCCGAAGCCCCCACCGGAATCATGGAGTATATCTTTCTTCAGCTCATGCTCTGGGCAAAAGGCGAGGGATACCGTTGGTTTAACCTGGGGATGGCGCCGCTCTCGGGTTTCGAGGAAAGAGGCCTTTCACCCATATGGACCCGGCTGGGCGACTTTGTCTTTCGACACGGGGAGCACTTTTACAACTTTCAGGGGCTTCGCCAGTACAAGGAAAAGTTTGATCCGGTCTGGAGCCCCAAATACCTTGCCTGCCCGGGCGGGATTCCGGTTCCCCGGATACTTGCCGACGTCAGCAGTTTGATTTCAGGAGGGTATAAAAGGATTTTGACTCGTTAGCGCCTCAGTCCGTCCGAAGCGCGCTGATTTATGGCCTGCAGAATTTTTTTCTACCACTTTTACCACCTATCGCATGGCCGGTAGCATCAATGATATGCCTGGATTTCATCACAAGCGAATATACGTGGAGCCCGCTTATTTCAACCGGAGACCAGTTAAGTACCCGTCCCGTGATCCGGTTGATGCGCATCATGCCGCCGATCCTCATGCCCCCCCTTTTCCCGGATCTGGCAAGATGGTAACCGGCGACAAGGCCTGAAGGCCCGCCGTCGACGATGGCTACCTCAACGTCAAGGTTGTTTATTTTCAGGAAAATAACAGCGTTGTTATCATTCTGGCAATAATTAGTTCAGCTATCGTGATTAGCCGAAAATAGACAGAATATTCTGAATCAGGGATAAAACATTTTCGACCTTAGAGCCTCTTTTTTGTCCCTTCGACCAAACCGGAAAATATCTGTCGCAAATCCTTGTCACTTAATTTGAGCATCACATCATCTTCGGCATTTTCTTCGAGACCTGCAGAATCGGCCTTTTTTGGACTTGTGAGCGGCTGTTGATCAGGAATCTGAAACAATGTTCCGTTTGCATCAGGGACCTTTTTCAGGCGGCTGTTGTTTTCCAGCCAGCGTTGACATTCATCGTGCGTTCCGAAAAAGGGGATAAAAATTTTTTGCCCCCGCTGCAGGGTGATCAGCCGATAGCCGCATCCCAGATCATATTTTCGGCAATTTTTGATGCGATTTTCGCCATAGCTGGTGTAGCGGCCGATTGAATCTATGGGGCTCCGGATGACTCCAGATGTAAGACTCTCAATGATACGGATTACTTTTTGCGCCAGGCTGTTACCCGCTTTTCCGTATTTTTTGAGACTTTCAATGCGATTTTCGACCTTCGGACTGATGTATACAAATTTCATGGCAGATGATCAATTCGTTTTAGGAAATTGTTGTTTCAGCGGCCATAGCGACCGCCAATATAAAATTTTCTTTCAAAATATCCGGATAGTAAAGATACCGCGTAAATCATCACAAAATAGACTGTGCCCACAGCCAGATACACCTCGAAGGCACGGAAAGTCCGCGTGTAAATCAGCTGGCTGACGCGAGTCAGCTCCGTGATTGCCAGCACGGAAACCAGGGAAGAATCCTTGATCAGTGAGGAAAAGGAATTGACCAGGGGGGGCAGTGCCACCCGGATTGATTGAGGCACGATGACATGTGCCATTGTCTGAAACCAGGAAAGCCCGAGTGCGGCGGCGGCATCCTGCTGGCCTTTTTCAACCGAGTACAAGGCTCCCCGGACGATTTCCGAGATATATGCTCCGCCGTTTAATGCCAGGCCAACTATTCCGGCGACATAGTTGTTCATCGTCACTCCGATGGAGGGCAAGCCGTAATAGATAAAAAACAGTTGGATCAACAGCGGCGTTCCTCTGAACACCTCGACATAAGGAGCTAACAAACGCCGCGCCTTTGCTGACTCGGCCCGTGCGATTCCCACCAAAGAGCCGATTAGAAAGGCCAGGAAAAAAGACGCCAGCGAAACGATGACGGTGGCGAGGAGGCCCTCGGCCAGCAGCGGCACGGCATTGAAAAGAATATCAATTCTGAATACGCTCATGGCTTTTCGTGTATCAATCAGTCGACTTTAAGTCAACGGTTGTGAATCCGCCGGTAGCGGCTTCTTTCATATGCATAACCTACCGGCACGGCATCAGTGCGCTTGATTATCATTGTCTCCAAAATTATCCATTTCCCCACTTTCACGTGAATTATTTGCTTTCCGGGGTTTATCATCACGCCTCTGTTTTGCCCGGGCTGCTTATATCAGAATACGACTCAGAAACTGGCGGGTTCTCTCATTTTTTGGATGATTGAAAAAATTATGGCCGGCGCCTTTTTCTATAATCCGTCCGTTATCCATGAAAACAATTTCATGGGCCACCTTCCTGGCAAATACCATTTCATGTGTGACCACAACCATGGTCATTTTTTGTCCGGCCAGGTCGATCATGACATCAAGCACTTCTTTGATCATTTCCGGATCCAGTGCCGAGGTCGGTTCGTCGAAAAGCATGATTTGAGGTTCCATGGCCAAGGCCCTTGCAATGGCCACCCGCTGTTTCTGGCCACCGGAAAGCGCTTCAGGATGTTTAAATGCCTGTTCCGGGATTCCCACCCGCTCGAGTATTTCCAAGGCTTTTTTTTCGGCCTCGGTTTTTGATTTTTTGCGAACCCGGACAGGTGCCAGCGTGATATTCTGCATGACCGTCATATGAGGATAGAGCTCAAAATGCTGGAATACCATACCGATGTTGGAACGGAGTTTATGAATATCTGTATCGGGGTGCTGTACGGAGATGCCGTCGACGATGATTTCTCCTTTCTGGAAACGTTCCAGGCCGTTGATGCACCTGAGCAGCGAACTCTTTCCCGATCCGCTGGGACCGCATATGACCACGGTTTGACCGCACTGTATGGTTCCACTGATATCATCGAGCACTTTATGACTTTTTTCATACCATAGGCTGATATTTTTAATTTCAATCAAATCCAGTTCCTTTGTCGATGATTTTCCAGTCGTTGGCTGCATAATGAACCGGTGGAGCAAAATGCGAGGTATATCAGACCGGCGAAGAGATAGAGTTCAACAGACCTTGCTTCCCTGGCATCTACGAGATTGACCCTGCGCAAAAATTCCCTCAGCCCGATCACGTATCCCAGGGATGTGTCCTGAAAAATAACCACGGCTTGTGTCACCAGCGCCGGGGTCATATTACGCAAAGCCTGGGGCAGAATCACATGCCGCGCGCATTGAAAAGAGGTCAGGCCGCTGGAATACGCTGCCATTGACTGTCCGTGTGGAATGGATTGTATCCCTGCGCGGATGATTTCAGCAAAATATGCGGCTTCAAACACAACAAAGGAAATGACTGCGGCATGGAATTCGTTCAATGATTTTCCGGTAATAACGGGTGTCAGGAAGTATAGCCAGAAAATTACCAGAATAAGAGGCAGGCCTCGGAAAAAATGGATATAGAAGGTGGCCGGATAATAGAGCCAGTGTTTGGATGAGAGACGCGCCAATGCCAGGATGATGCCAAGCAGCAGGCCGCCTGCCATGGTAATCAGCGATAGCTGGAAAGTTAAAACAAGGCCTCCGGCCATGAATTTAAAATTGTTTGTTATAACCGTAAGGTCCATGTTTCATTGGCTCCTGACGATCATACCGGGAATTCGAAGTTTTTTTTCGACAAACGACATAACAAGCACAATGAAACCCGAGATGCACAAATACATCATGCTTGCCGCAGTAGTCGTTTCGAGGCCATGCCATGTAAATGAATCGATGTAATAAGCCGTATGGGTGATTTCCATCACGCTGATGGTCATGGTCAGAGACGAGTTTTTAAAACAGCTCAAAAACTCCGTAGTAAAAGGTGGTATGATAATTCGGAAGGCATACGGTACAATAACGTAACGATAGGTTTGAAAGGTGGTCAGACCGGTCGAATAGGCGGCGCGGTATTGGCCGAGAGGGATGGCCAATAAACCGGAACGAAACTGCTCGGCCAGCCGTGAAGCCGTGTAGGTTCCCAGTGCGGTAACGCCGGCCCAGTATGAATAATCGGGCACGTGATCATATAACCACTCCTGTGCCGGTTTGGGCAGCAGCAACGGTACCGCAAAATACCAGAAAAAAAGCTGTACCAGAAAGGGGATATTCCTGAAGAGCTGGACATAAGCGCTTCCCGCCAATCGGATTGATCGCGGCGGTAAGACCCTGAAAACAGCGATCATGATTCCCAGAATAACGGCGATTATCCAGGCCAGCAATGATAAGTGGATGGTGGTGAAGATCCCCTTGACGAACATGCCGCCATAAGGATGACGCCACAAAACACTCCAATCAAATGTATAATTCAGAAATCCCATAATTGATCCGGTATCGGGGACATTACCGAAGGCTGCAGGCCGTTTGTCGCTTCATGACTGATAAGTTCAAGAGGCCTTCGAAAACCTGGTTTGAAGGCCCCTTGAGTGAAGAGTGAATGTGTATACTTCAGTCCGGGTAACTCAATGCTTTCAGTAAAGTTTTATATTCTGCGCTCATCGGTAAAGGCACTTCGCCGTTCGGGCCAAACCATTTGTCGTATATTGCCGCAAACCTTCCGTTTTTAATTATTCCTACGAGCGTGGCGTTGACAAAGTCGCGCCATTCTCCCTGATTTTCCGGGAGAATTATTCCATAGGGCTCATATGTCAGGTAACTGCCGACGATTTCCCAATCCTGCGGCATCCGGGCTTTGGCCTGCATGCCGGCCAGCTGGCTGGCATCCGTGAAATAAGCATGAATTTTACCCTGCTGCAGCGCCAGAAATCCCTTGTTATGTTCTTCAAAAAGTACTTTTTTGCAAGCCGGTTTGATCAGACCGGATTCTATAGCTCTGTCGATGCCTTTTATGTTGGCTGTAGAGCCGCTTCCCATGCCGACCCTTTTACCGGCCAGGTCCGGGAACTCTCTTATGGAGCTGCCTTTTGGAACCAATAGCCTGGTGCCGGTGAGAAAATACGGCAGACTGAAGTCGACGGTCTCTTCTCTGGCCAGAGTAATAGTGGTTGACCCGATGCCGATATCGACTGTGCCGTTCGCCACCATGGGGATACGGGTCTTAGGAT
The DNA here is from genome assembly GCA_028704555.1 of Desulfobacterales bacterium. NCBI lineage: Bacteria > Pseudomonadati > Thermodesulfobacteriota > Desulfobacteria > Desulfobacterales > Desulfobacterales bacterium. The sequence goes on along the minus strand of JAQWFD010000001.1, from coordinate 173,787 downwards.
TGATCGGTTTTTTTACGAGTTCAATTTTTTTTCCGAATTTTATACTCAATTCATTGACGATTTCATACCCGAGGTCCATGCCGAATCCGGTCCATTCACCTTTTTCAGTCATAAAACCGAAGGGGACGGAACCTTCGCGAAACCCCATGGTAACCTTGCTGGTTTCTTCTATTTTATCAAGAATGTTTTCCCCATATGACGGTACAGCCATGGCCAACGAAACAAAGATACAGACCGCACCCAATGCCGATGAAAATCTTCCTTTGCCAATCCTGTTTGTTCTTCGGTCCATTTGCGTTACCTCTCCTTTAAATGAAAAATTTCCTGTCGCCTGATTTTTAAAATCCGAATTCACCCGCCAAACGGGCATGACAGCTCGTTTGCATGGTACACATGCTTCTTACCGCAAAACGGACAGGGCTGATCAAGTATCACTTTTGCATCCAGTGTTTTGTTTCCCGTCTTATCGGTTACGACGCCCCTGTTTTCCAAGACGGAGAAGTCAGCGCTTTCGAACACCTTGTTCTGTGTCGGGCAAACAAAAATAAATTTCATATTTTCCCGCTTCTGTTTTCATAGTTAGTGCCTGTCCGGAAACTGGATACTTTTTTGAAGTTCAGGGAAGGCGAAGATTTTAACCGCATGAATACATTTAGTATTTCGATGATTAAAATCTGAGCCTGACGCAGAACTCGGAAAAAATAGACATTTCCGGATGGACAATAGTTAAAATTCTGGCCAGAGGCCTGCTTTCATTATAAGTACACGAAGTGCATTGCCTCTCTGAATACGCTCATGGCTTTTCGTGTATCAATCAGTCGACTTTAAGCCAACGGTCGTGAATGTAACCGTAGGTCCCGTCTGCCCTGATTTTTTCAAGCGCCGTGTTGATCCGGGCCGTCAGATCATCGGCCCCCTTTGGCAGTACCATGACCACTTCTGCTTCGGACAGGGGCTGCCCGACAACTTTGTAAGACGGGTCGGCTTTGATCTGGTTGACTGCATATGCATATCCTACCAGCACGGCATCAATGCGCCTGAATTTGAGGTCTGTAAAGGCCTCGGGATTATAATTGTAGCGTTTGATTTCCTTGAACAGATCTTTCATCTGATCGGCAAGCTGTTCACTGGCTGAGCCAAGCTGAACGCCGATATTTTTTCCCTTCAGATCCGCCTTGCTATTGATAGCCGTTTCATTTTTGCTTACGACGATGACATCGGGCAGCCGGTAATATGTATCGCTGAAATTGACATTTTTCCCGCGGGTTTCGGATTTGGACATGCAGGTGATGAGAATATCATAATCGCCTTTTTTCAAACCGCCCAGGAGCCCCTGCCACTCGGCATCCATGAATTTGGCCTTGACGCCTATTTTCTCTGCAAGCGCTTTGCCTGTATCGATATCAAAACCTTCCAGTACGCCGGTTTTTTCATTCCTGGATTCAAACGGCGGGTACTGCGCGCATAATCCGATAACCAATTCTCCTTTTTTCTGAACCTTGTGAAAGGAATTATCCGCAATGGCATTAAAGGTGACACTCATCATCATTAAAAATATTGTTCCCGAAATAATCCATTTTCCCGGTCTCATGATTTTTCTCCTCCTTGAACAGGCATCAGTTGGTTTTTTCTGTTATGGCGAAAAGTTCCGGCTGGAGATTGACCTGCCGAAGCATCTGCACCAGCTCTTCCATGAACACGCCTTTTCCCGGTACATGCCGAAGTGATGTTATCTGCTTGTGCACATGCTGCACCGAGCGCAGCTCACCGCCGCTGTATCCCTCGCACGTCAGAGTGACGCCGCAGTTCGGGCTGCCATCCATTCCTAATATTCCGACCAATTCGTAGCCTGCCTGCGCAAGGGACTGAAGCTGAATCAGCGGATATTTTAAAATATTTCTGCAATGGGCGCGGAAAGTCGCATGGTCGTACTGCTCTTTTGTCATTCCCCACCGGTTCATGCCAAGGTATGACAATTCCGGGCACGGCAATTGAAAAAGCCCGCATCCAGTCTCGATATAAGGAGAAACAGCGTTCGAAAAAACGCCTCCCACAGTGGCCAGCGGGTATACTTTTGAATTGGCGTTCAAAATGCAGTGGCAGGTGATTAAAATCTTTTTGTTTCGTTTCATCCGTGTGTTATCCGTTTGCTTGGGTATGCGGATGCAATATCAAAGCATCTCCAGGTAGGCTTCGATGCGCACGCGAAGCTGCTCGGTATCGCTTTCGGCATAATCGGTTTCCAGGTGCAGCGTGGGCATGCCAAAGGTCTTCTGCACGAACTCTCCGATGCCGAAAGCTTCTACATTATAGGTATGGCAGGCCTGCCAGGTCAGATCGATAACACCGTCCACGGAAAACTCCTGAATCAAGTCTTTCAGTAAATCAAAGCGCTTGTCATTGGGGCTCATCACCGAACATGGCGTGGCAAGATACTGTTCGGCAAGGGCCTCCATGGGATCTTTTTTTTCATCCACAACAAACGCCTTCTTGTAACCGGAACAGTTTTCAAAGGCCACGACATCGGCGCCGCTCTGTTCAACGATTTTCACCACCTTGTCGCTGCCCAGTCCCACCGGCACGCCGGTCAGCAAAATGCGTCTGCCGGTCCCGCTCCCTGCGGTTTTTGACCGGAACGCCCCGCTATGGGCTTGGGCAATCACCTCTTCCATGAGCTTAATCCCCTTTTCCTTATCTGCCAGAAATTCCACTTTGAACAGGATCTCCAGTAGTTGAGAGCCGCTGAGCAGAACGGGCCGGGCCTTGTTTACATCCATGAGCGCTTTGATGCTGTTGCGGGTCCGGTTCATGAGGCGGATGGCGGCGCGCAGGCCATCTTCAGTTATCGCCACGCCGCTGTGGGCTTCGATGATTTTTCTGAAACGTTGCAGTTCTGCGTGCCAGAAGGGAAGTGCCGTGAACATATCCTGGTTCTGGGGCAACTGCAGCACATAGGTGGGTTTGTAACGCGAAAGCAACTCGAACATCTTTTTCTTCCCGTCGCAGGTCGTATCGCCGATGATGATGTCCGAAAGCTTGAAAAACGGGCAGGTTCCGGTCGTGGCAAAACCAAAGCTGCTCTTGATCAGGGGACAGAGGTTTCGCGGCAGAATCTCTTCGGCTGCGGCAATGGGATCGTTGCGGGTGCCGCAAAGCGGCACGGGGATGGCGTTGGCTGCTATCGCCATTTCCGATGGGGTATACATGCAGTAAAATCCGATCACCGATCGGCCGTCGGCCTTGGCCTGTTCGATATCGATCAGGTTTTCGTCCGAGATAAACTGCAGCTTGTTTAAAATCGATTTAGCCATATGGATTCCTTCTTTCATCACTGCCTTCACTGGATTTCCCCCGCCAGCAACGCGGCGCCAAAGGCTCCGACCAGTTGCGGATCTTCCGGAACAAGAATGTCTCTGCCCAGCTTTTCCGCCAGCAGGGCGCGCATGCACGGATTTTTGGCCACCCCGCCGGTAAAGACAATATCGCCTTCGGATGATACCCGGTTGATCATGCCGGCGGCACGGCGAATGACGCTGGTGTGCAACCCCCGGGCGATTTCCTGCCGGTTTTGTCCTCCGGCAATCAGGGAAGTGACCTCGGATTCGGCAAACACCGTACACATGCTTGAAATATTGAGATCTTTTTTTGCCATCAGCGCTTGCAGGCCAAAGCTTTCGATGTCATACCCCAACGTTCTGGCCATGATCTCCAGAAATTTTCCGGTACCGGCGGCACAGCGGTCGTTCATTTCGAATTTTTTCACCCTGCCGTTTTCAAACATCGAGATGGCCTTGGAGTCCTGCCCGCCGATATCCAGCACGGTCCGGGCATCCGGGAAAAAAGCCCGTGCGCCCCTGGCATGGGTTTTGATTTCCGTAACCGTGGGCGCATCAAAGGAAATTTCAAACAGGTTCCGGCCGTAGCCGGTGGCCATGATTCGATCATAGCTTACCCCGTTGATCAGCTTCCCTGCCTCCATCTGAGGATTAAAACCGGTGTCCGCCTGACGGCTTTCGACTATTTGGCCCGCTTCATTCACTATCACCAGCTCAATGGTTCGCGAGCCGATGTCGATTCCTGCAAAACGCATACTCACCTGTCACTCCTTAAATCTACCGAAGTTGTTCGATAAATGCTTCCACCCTTGTTTTCAGCTGTCCCACATCTTCCATGCTGTAATCGGTCTCGATGCGCAGGCAGGGGATATTTTTTTCCTCCAGGGCTTTTTCCACCGGTATGGATTCCATGAGATATGGCTGGCAAAACTGTAAACCGTAATGGATCACCCCGTCGGCCTTGCAGGCGGTAACCATTTCCTGAATATGATCCAGACGGTCCGGATTGGGCGTGAAGATGGCGCAATCCACCTGAAAATATCGATCCACGATGGCATCCATCATTTCTTTGATTGTTTCACCGGATTCATCCGTGAGGTTTCGGGTGCCGCGTTCTCCCACACAGGATTCTTCGCCAACGATCACCGCCCCGGAAGTTTCCACAATGAAGGGCAGCTTCCAGTTCGGGACCGCCTGGGGACAGCCGGATACGAGAATACGGGGGGCCTTTTCCGGGAAAACGCCCTTTTTGTCCGCGATCCGTTTTTCCAGTTCATCGCAGATTTTATTGACGGATGTCGTAAATCGGGCCGGATTGTCGTAAAAGAAGACCTGGTTGGCCAAAAGGGCATCCAGTCCGGATATGGGTGCCGGGTCAGCCTTGCGCAGGGATGAGAGCCGGTGAATGGCAGTGCGTTTGGCGTTTACGGTTCGGATCGCCTGCTTCAATGATTCTGCCGTGATGGTGACACCGGTCAGATGCTCGGCCGCTGCCTTGAAACGGTCGTATTCAGTTTTAAGAAGCGCTCTGGCCTGCTCGGATTTTACCTGGGGAAGATCCATTACATAAAGATTTTTAACCAGATGGCTCAGGGATTCATAGGCTTTTTTCTTTCCGTCACAGGTGTTCTCACCAACGACCATGTCTGCGCTTTCCAGATAAGGGCAGACCTTGCCAAGCTTGAATCCGAAGGATGATTTGATCAGGGCGCAGGTGTTTCGCGGCAGGAGCTTTTCAACCTCCTCTGTGGCAAAATCAGCCCCGGAGCACAGTCCCACCAGGGTGGCGTTGGCAGCCAGAACGATTTCCTCGGGAACAAAGACACAGTAGGAGCCGATGATCTTGCGGCCTGCTTTTTTTTCATCCAGCAGTTCCATGATCCTCAAACCGTGGATCTCGCTCATGACAAAGTCAAAATAGTCCATTGCCTCCGGCCGGTTTTTTTGTGACAGATAAATGTCCTGATAGGCTTTTCCCAAAACGTCCAGCAGGGCGGTATGACCTTCAAGATCAAGTCCCAGATCCGTCCACATGGCGCGGCAGTTTTCAGTCATTGTTTTCTCCTTTCGATGGATTGAGCATGAAGGGTTGCGTTTGGCCTGCACCCTCAAACTTCTTATGGTTTAACAGCGGTTCCCCAGTGACGCATGGGGGTTGATCATATCTTCGGCCGCAATGTCGCGGGGTCCGTCCCGCCCATTACCGGTTTCTTTTCCCCGGATCGCGCAATGTCGTACGCCAGCAACGGGGGCTCCGAGGTTAAGAGTTCATTCAGAAATAACTTCCCATTTTAAGCGCCGATGCATCCTGCCTGGCTGCGTTACGAAAGCTCGGAATCTGCTTGATATTCCTGCACTTTCGTGCCTTGCCAGACAGGCGCCTCAACACTTAAAATTGCGAACTTATTTCTGAGCGAGCCCGAAGCATGAAACGACATGCCGGGCAGACTGTAAAGAATCGTCATGGCTTTTCGGCAGACAACCGTAACTGTCGCGTTCTGAAGCAGCTAACTTAACCAAGAGAGTTCGACTATGTCGATGCTGATGCCAACTGAAATTATTTGCCTGATGCGGAAAAGAAGATGGAGGATTGAATACGATTCAGGCATATTTCTTTGTCTACCGGTTAGCTGAATAAAAGCCCCTCAAGTGAAGCCAGAATCGTAAATCATCTAAAACCTCTTGGAAGAATTGATACAAAGATTGAAACAGGAAGATTTTTTAAATCATAGAAATATCAAATGTGTCAAATAGATAATAATGATTATGTCCCGGGAAAATATCGGGAAACTCAATAGAATTATACTTTATGATTTCACGGCTGACATTTTGTGGGAAGACTTCCGGCAGGGGGAGCCACTGGCAGGGGCACGATGCATCGTGCCCCTGCCAATAACTCAGATGTGGTTAAATGGGGGTGTCGGATTTTACGTCTTGCTCCGTGATTATCTTTTTTGATATGTACAATTTATTTTTAATCATATGTTGGAGTTTAAGCCGTTGAATGAAGCTGCGTTAATCGAAAAACTGATGAAAATCGAAGCCCTGTTTGCAGGGGCTGCCACGGAAGGCGAGCGAATTTCGGCTGATCGGGCCCGGCGTCGGATACTGATGCGATTGAAGGAACTGCTGCCAAAAGATCCCCCGATTGAATACCGGTTCACCTTTCCGGATATGTGGTCACGCAAGGTATTTGTGGCCCTGCTCAGACGATACGGCCTGATTCCCTACCGGTTCAAGAGGCAGCGCTACACCACAGTTATGGCCCGGGTGCCGAAAAGCTTTGTGGACGATACCCTCTGGCCCGAGTATGAAAACATCAGCTCCGAACTGCAAACCTACCTGGAAGAGGTCACCAACCGGGTGGTGAGCCAGGTCCTGCATGAGGACAGTTCGGATGCCATGGTGGTGGACGAGCCCCTGCAGATTTCTCAGAATTCCGATGTTTTCTCGGAAGCGCCCATCCCGTCCGAAGAAAAAATCCCGGATCCGCCGCCGGCGCCTGAGTCCCCCAAAACGATTTTCCCAGAGCAGAAAAAGAAAAAACGTAAGAAAAAGAAGAGGGGAAAGCGTTGATATCTGATGATTCAGGTTTTTGGACTTGAATCAAAGATACTTTAACAGCGGCCCTCCATCAAATAATGGTGACGGAAGTGACGGGTATGATGACAGTGGTACAATGCTGGGATGATGGCGTTACTGCAGATGTGCGTCTGATAGAAATCCTTCGCCGACACGGGGCCAGGGCGACGTTCAACCTGTGTGCCGGGTTGCACGAGGCAGAACGTAAACCGGCGGGCTGGGCTTACAAGGAAACGGAAGTCTGGCGGCTCGGCTGGAATGAGATGAGGAATGTGTATGACGGTTTTACGATTGCCAATCATAGCCTTACTCACCCGAGACTTGAACAGATTTCAGTTGATGCGGCCTGTCGTGAAATTGCTGAAGGGCGCGACCGCCTCCAGCAGTTTTTCGAACAGTCGGTGCCCGGTTTTGTCTATCCATTCGGTTCGTACAACGAGACGGTCATGTCAGCTGTACGCAAAGCGGGGCACATGTATGCCCGAACCACGCAGAGTGTGGGGAAGCCCTTCCCACCGGAAAATCCCATGGCATTCCACCCAAGCTGTCACTTTCTCGCGGCGAATTTCTGGTCGCGGTACGAAAAGGCAAAAGAATGCGGGGTATTCTACTTCTGGGGCCATGCCTACGAGCTGATATCCGAACCCATGTGGGCAGCCTTTGAGGAAATGATTGCAGGGATCAACGCAGATCCGGAAACTCGCTGGGGAAATGTGGCGGATTTGTTTGACGAGGCAAGCGACGCGCTGAATGTTCCGGACAAGCCGGATACGGACGACACTTGACAGCGAACCTGATCCGCTTCTCCCCCGGGGCCACACTAATATATTGTGGAATCAATTAGCCTAAAAAAGACCCTCTGAATGTGGTTTGGAGAGCACGGTTGAATGCAAAAAAGTGATCTCTAAGAAAATATTATACCCCCCGGCTTCCAGGCAGAAATGTTCCAACCTCCCGGAAGGCATTTTGCTGACTCTCTGAGTCCATCATTGTTTTTTCCGTCACAAAACAGCTTGACTTTACTACCCTTTATCGTACAGATATGTCATTTATATCATCTTACGTGTCGCGTGTAATAAGCTCCAATTTGTTCAGAGCCTGTGAGGGGTCTGAAAGGGGAAAATGTTTGAGTGCCCAGTCATGACTGCTGGCTATGCAGAAGATCGAGGAATTGCTCTGTCTCGTGGGTGATTGGGGCAGCGATTTCCTCGGTTGATTTTTCAGCAAAGACTTACGATAGCGATTATCGAATGAATAAGAAAAATGGAACGTTCCAGAGAAGAGGCTATGTCAACAAAAATGACTAAAGAACTTATTGACCGCATCTTTAAAGAGCCGGGCATTAAATACGAACTCACCGAATTTGAGACGATGGGAAAACCCATTTACGAAATCCTTTCGATTTACCCGAAAGCCCTTGAAACAGGCCGCGATGCAGGCAAGACCAAGTATTATCTGAAGAGCTTTGTCCCCTTTGCTTCAGGCAACGAGGAAGTCCAGGTTCATGCGGAGGGCGGCAAATCGGCTCCCGAGGAGATTGTCAGGCAACTTTGGGTTTACAAGCTGATCCATCAATGGTTTACAAGCTGATCCATCAATACGGTTACCAGCCGGACGAGATTGACCTGGAAAAGAGCGTACAGTTCGGTACCGAGGTGGGCACCAAGGCCGCCGGCATCATCGTTTACACCGATGCCACCAAAGAGACGCCCAAGATCATCAGGGGCCAAGATATTAATGATTTTTTTATTGAAAACGCAGATCCGATAAGGATTCCAAAAAAAAATTATGACACACCAATGATGCAAAGATCGCATTTTCTAAGCGGAGATGTTCTTCTTTCAATTGTTGGTACGATTGGCAGTTTGTCTTTAGTTTCAGATACGATAGGAGAAGCTACCGGGAGTTGTAAAATTGCGATTTTACGCTCAAAAAGGAATTATTCTCCATTCTGCCTGGCGGCATTTCTCATGAGTAAGTTTGGACAGTTACAAATAAAACGCAATACCCGTGGAGCTGTCCAAATGGGCCTTATTTTAAAAGATTTATCGCGTATAAGGGTTCCAAAATTTTCTGAAGCAGATCAAACTCAAATCGAAACAATCGTTAAAAAATCAATATGGGTAAACAGACAGAGCAAAACGATTTATGCTCAAGCCCAACACCTCCTCGAATCCGAGCTTGTTTTAGACAAGCTGCGTTTTCAGAAGCCGGTAGGCTACACTGCGCGGTTCAGTGAGATGGAGCAGTCGAGACGGATGGATGCTCAGCATTATCAGCCTCAATTTTCACAACTTCTTAGTCACTTGGCCTATTTTAAATCAAAACGAATTCGTGACATCCGTACTTACAACCGTCGTGGCCTGCAACCAGTCTACTTCGAGCATGGGCCAATTGACGTGGTCAACAGCCAACACTTAGGACCTCAACACATCATTTATGACGGGCTACAGAAGGCCAGTGAGACAGCATTTGCTGCATCTTCCGAAGGGCACATTCAAATGAATGACCTGCTTGTCTACACAACAGGGGCTTATATCGGACGAACAAATGTCTACTTGCGCAATGCCCCTGCATTGGCGAGTAATCATGTGAACATCCTTCGCTTAAACTCGGATATTGACGCCGCTTACATGACACTTGTTTTTCAGTCCATTGTCGGACAGTTTCAGACCCAGAAATATTTGCGGGGAAGTGCACAGGCTGAATTGTATCCAACGGATATCGACTGGTTTGTTGTTCCTCTAATTGATTCATCAAAGCAAATAGCGATTGGTGATTTGGTGCGTGATAGTTTGGAAAAACAACAGGAGTCCAAGTGCTTGCTCGAACAAGCTAAAACCCGAGTAGAACAACTCATCGAGGAGGCGGTGCGGTCATGAGCAAAGATGTGGCGCACAGTTATGGAACCAGCCCCGGCGAAGGACAGTTTCTTGTCTATGAGGCCGAGAATGGCCAGGTCAAAATCGACGTTCGCCTTGAAGATGAGACGGTCTGGCTGAATCAAAAATTAATGTCGGATTTATTTCAGGTAACTGTGCCCACCATCAATGAACATATCAAAAACATATTTGATGAAAGGGAACTGATCCCGGATGCAACTATTCGGAAATTCCGAATAGTTCAAAAAGAGGGCCAGCGACATGTCGCTCGCATGGTGGATTATTACAACCTGGACATGATTATTTCGGTCGGCTACCGCGTCAAAAGCCATGTGGCTACCCGGTTTCGCATCTGGGCCACCCAGCGTCTGCGTGAATATATCGTCAAGGGCTTTATGCTGGACGATGAGCGGCTGAAAAACCCGGATCAGCCGTTTGACTACTTTGACGAGCTGCTCCGCCGCATTCAGGATATCCGAACCTCGGAACGGCGCTTTTACCAGAAAATTACCGATATCTACGCCACCAGCATCGACTACGACCCTACGCTTGAGATCAGCATTGATTTTTTTAAGACCGTTCAGAACAAAATGCACTGGGCTATTACCGGCAGGACCGCAGCGGAAATTATCCATGAACGGGCCGACGGAGACAAAGCCAATATGGGGCTGACCAGTTGGCGCGGGGCCAAGGTTCGCAAGCAGGATGTGACCATTGCCAAGAACTATCTTGCCGAAAAGGAGCTATCGGCCCTGAACAATCTGGTGGAGCAGTACCTGGTTTTTGCTGAAGGGCAGGCCATGCGTCGTCTTCCCATGCACATGGCCGACTGGATCAAAAAACTGGATGCCTTTTTGTCGCTCAATGAACGGGAGATTCTTACTCATGCCGGCAGAATTTCACATGAAATGGCCAGGGAGGCGGCTGAAGCCCAATACGAAAAATTCAACCGGAAGCGGATTCGGCAAAAAGATCTCATGAACAGTGATTTTGATAAAACAATCAAGCGGTTGAATGATGGCAATCAAGGAAAGAATAAATGAACCTATCCGATGAGGACAAACAACTTCTCGATGAACTTTGCGGGCAAAGCAACGTGAGCCGGGACAAGGTGCTCAAACTGCTTCAAACGGTCTATGAGTATGAATTCAAGGACCGGCGCAACGGCGTCTATGACGCCTTGCGGGAAATCCTGAAAAGCAGGCCCTCGCCTGAACAGGGGTGATATTCATGAATAGTGAAATAAGCGAATATTTGCAAAAGTTGAAACATTGGCTTGAAAAACAGGGGCAAATCCCAAAAGAGCTGTCGGGCATATCTGGTGAAGAACGGAAACAGTTGCTGGCGGTCAACAAAGCAGTCGAACAGCTTCGTCGAAGCGGTGTTTCTGTACCGGAGGACTTGCTTAGCCTAAAACTGACACTTTCTGCAAAGGACGCTTCGGAGGCAGAAAGTCGAGAAACTAAAATTCAGCTTGAAAAGGTGGAAAGACTGATCCAAGAACTCGGGGAAATTCTAAAGGTTGCCCGTTTAATAAGGGGCAGGTTGAAGGCAACCGGTCAGACAGGGGGGCCCAAAAGACACTACGGTATTACGCTGTATGATCTATTTCGGGCCGGACTGCTTTCCAACGATGACAAGTTCAAACTTCAGTGGCTCAAAGACGGTCCCACACATGAAGGCAGAGTCAAACCCGATGGCACGGTCATAGTGAGAGGTGCGGGCGAATGGAAGCAGTATACTTCGCTGTCAACCGCGGCCTCGAAAATCTCTGGACTTTCTTTGAATGGATGGAAACACTGGCGTCGTATTAACCCCGACGGAACCTCCACAACTCTGGAAGAAATTCGAAAACGCTATATGATTGAAGGAACGAGCTGATGAAATTCCGCAAGCTGACCATCGAAAACTATAAGTCCTTCCAGTTTGCGACCGGGATCATGTTTCCCGCAGGCGATGACGGTCGGAGCATTTTCCTGATCGGCGGTATGAACGGCGCAGGAAAAACTTCGATCATGGAGGCGATCAACTTTTGTCTGTATGGGGCCAAGATGGACGAGATTTTCCGCAACATCAACCGTCGCGAGAAGGCCAGGGGAAACGCCAACGTCTCTTTTGAACTGGTCATGGAGATGGATGATTTATCGGAACTGGTGGTGAAGCGCTCCTGGAGTGCGGGGGCCGTCGATGACCCGAAACCCCGGGACCTGAACGAACGGCTGGTCGTGGTGCGTGACGGCAAGCGGGTATCGGTGCAGAACCAGGAGATCTGGCAGGATTTCATCCGGTCGATGATTCCGCCGGGCATCACCCAGTTTTTCTTTTTTGATGGGGAAAAGATCCAGACCATCGCCGCTGACGACCATTCCGAGGTGCGGCTGAAATCTTCCCTGGAAGCCGCTCTCGGCATTCAATACATTAACCGCCTGGCGGCCGATATCATCTATATTAAAAATGAAGAGCGCAAAGGTTTTGTAGAAATTTCCGACGAAGATCTGGATTTTAAACAAAGCGAGCTGAGAAAAGAGCGCAGTAAGCTGAATCGCAAACATCAGGACCGGGACCGCGTTCGGCAGGAACTGGATGATTTTAAAGGGCAGCTTGAAGTTGCCAGGCAGAGATTTGCCGCGGCTTTTCATGCCGAACCTGAAACACGGGAAGCCATACGCGAAACCGAGAAAAAACGCATTCAGGCGGCCAACCGTCTGGCGCAGGTGGAGAGTGAAATTCGCTTGCTTTGCGAAAAAACGTTGCCGTTTGCCATCATGGGTCGGATGTTTGATCCGATCCGACGGCAAATCGAGGCAGAGCGGGAATCGGCCGGCGGTGAGGCGATCAAGGAGAATGCGTCCACTCTGGCCAAGCGCATCGTGCGGGTGGTCGAAGAGCCGGAACCGATTTATCGGGAAAGGCTTTCCCCTGAAAAAATGGGTGAGCTGGAGCGTCGTATTTTCCGGTTGCTCAAAGAGGGGGGCCCCAAGGGCGATGTGGGCAGAATTTTGGATCTATCCGATCGGGATGCGGCGCGGGTTTTAAACAAGATGGAGACCCTGGAGACCAGCGATGTGTTCCTTCTCAAACCGTTGCTTGAGGAAAAGCGGGAATTGATATCCCAGATCCGACAGCTCGAGAGCATGAGCCAGGCCGGCATGCTGACGGAAACTGAACGGGAACTCTTCGAGCAGCTCCAGAGCGAAATGGAAGGATGCTCCACACAGATCGGACGGAAGACAGAACAGTTGCGCCTGCTGGAAGAGGAGATCCTCACCCTCGAAAAGCGGATGACCGATCTCCAGATGGAAATCGAGAAGCTGTACGAGAAACACCATGTCTCGAGGGAAAAAGCGGAATTCATCCAGGAATGCGATGCCATCGCCGGGGTCTTAACTCAATTTATGGTTCGCCTGCGCAAAAACAAGGTTCATCTGCTGCAGGAAAAGACCTTTGAAATGTATCGTCAGCTTTCCAGCCGCAGCGGTTTGATCAAAGATATCGTTATCGACGATAATACCTATGAGATTCGCATCACCGATCGCAACGGCCATGAAATAAAAAAATCCGGGCTGGCCGCCGGTGAAAAGGAAGTGTTTGCGGTTTCGTTGCTCTGGGGGTTGGGCCAGACAAGCCAATTGAAGCTGCCCATCGTCATCGATACACCACTGTCCCGACTGGACAGCACCCACCGGGACAACATCGTAAACAACTATTTCCCCAATGCCGGGGAGCAGGTGATCATCCTGTCCACCGATACCGAGATTGATAAGGATTATTACCGCACACTCAAAACGCGGCTCAGCGGTGCGGGGAGCCTTGAGTTTGATCAGCTCCGGGAACTGACGACCTTTCGGGAAGGATATTTTTGGGAGACATAAGCCATGGCCGACCGACTTTATACATCAAATGATGCAGACGAGGTGCTCAGCGCCCTGCGTTTTGAAACCAAACTGGAAAAAGCGACATTGGCCCGCATGGCCTTTGCACTGTCTCTCTCGAAGGAAGGCCCGGTTGTTGCTCCGAGTACGAGCTTTACCGGGGCGGAGATGAAACGTCCTACCTTTGTCGGAGAGGATGAAGTGTTTATGCGGGCGTTGATCTGCCATGTCTATCAACGGCGAGATATGAGCGAAGACCAGTTTTTTTCAAATCGATCCATCGTGAAAAATCACATTGATAGCGGAGCGGTGCTGCTGGGCCAAATATTTCAGGAGTGCGGACGTGATGCAGACAGCCTTCAGATGCGTCTGGTAGACGAAGTCGAATTTGGTGGCCGCCGTGAAACGGCCGGACAAGGTCTGGATATCTTTATCGGCCGAACCCTTCTGCAACGCAATGAACTTATCATGGAAATCAACAATACCGCCAAACACGCCAACTCGCACCTGGCCATCATGGGTAAACCGGGCACGGGGAAAACGCAGTTCATTTTAAAAATTCTGGCAGATATTCGCCTGCAGTCGAATTATCAGACGAATTTTGTGTATTTTGATTACAAGGGCGATGTGGTTGACAATGAGCGTTTCCTGGATGTGGCCAAGGTCCAACCGTTTCGGTTGCTTCAGGGAGGGCAAAGCCTGCCCATTAACCCCTTTGTGTTGCCGGCCTACGATGAGCAAACCGTCAATGTGTCGGCCCGTGAAAAGGCCGAGAGCTTTGCATCCATCAACAGCAAACTGGGGGTAGTGCAGAAAGGCGCGCTGACCGAGGCGATTCGGGCCGCTTATGCGCAGCGGGCCGACACTGCGGCACCCTATCCGGATTTTCATGATGTGTATCAAATGGTTACATCGATGTACGAGGAAGATAATAAAAAGGACGACAGCCTCATCGAGGTGCTGCGGGATTTGGCGGATTTCGACCTTTTCTGGCGTCACGGAAGCGATATCCCTCCCATCGACCGGCTTTCCAGACGGACCATACTGATTGATGTGCATGCCATGCCGGTATTAAAGGAACTGGTCGCCTATCTGGTCATAGAGCGGCTCTATAAGGAAATGGCGCTTTTGCCTGACAGCCCCGTAAAAGAAGGTCGTCGTACCATACGCACCATCCTTGTCATTGACGAGGCACATAATTATCTGAGCCAGAAAAATATGTTTTTGCAGCGGATCATCCGGGAAGGCCGTTCCAAGGGTATTGTGGTGTTCTTTGCCAGCCAGTCCCCTAACGATTACCAACAGAAGTTTTTCAATTTTCAGGAGCTGCTTGAATTTGCATTTATTTTTCAATGTGAAGGCGTGTCGGCCGGATCGGTCCAGGACATCCTGGGGTGCAGCACCAAAACGGCAAGAGATCTGCAGACCGAAATTGCACGATTGGAACCCTGGCAGGTGATAGCCCGCAGTTCGGAAAAAACTGATGAGTTTGTAAAATTCACGGCGGAGGCGTTTTACAAGAGCTATTAACTGCCAAATAGTTGCGGAGAGTTGACGGATGGATAATCTTGGTGATCTGAAGTTGCGTATTGAGCGAGTGATCTCCGAGGCGAAGGACATCATAAAGCTATTTGAAACGAGAATCGCTGAATCACGAAAAGCCGTTTCCTTCGGCCAGGTTAAAGAGATAGAAGCTTCAATAGAACGTTTGAGAAGAAAAGGCCTGCCTGTTCCCGAAGAATTAAAACAACTGAAGCTAAAATTATTCTCAACCTATGAAAGTCACAAAGATTTTTTGTCATTGTATAATAAATTCCTGTCCGGCATCCATGACTTGACACTGGAAACACCTCAAAAATTCGCCAAAGCAGATAGAGACTCCAAAACAGGCCGGTCGTTTCATCGAAAAACTCCGGATTATGAAAAACCTTTGGGGAGCAAGGGCAATAGAAATTTAGAGGATTATTTGATACCTGTTATAAAATTGATGTGGAATGGGCATGATCATACGGATGCATTTCACCAGATAGCTGAAACGCTCGATGTCAGATACAATACCGTAAGTGCTCAGTGTACAAGAGCCCTTGGGTTGAAGACGCATGAATTTATAAACCAGGTAAAATCCAAAACGATAGTCGACCTGCTCGAAATTAAATATCCGGACCAATACGATATAATAAAAATGGAACTGGCTGGAAACCGGTCGGTCGGAAATCAGGAATCGAGTTCTTGCGCCCATTTTCAAGAATCTTAAATTGATCGAAGCCTGGGGTACCGGAATCCGGAAAATGCGGGCAGAAATTCAAAAATACCCGGAGATCGAACTCATACTGCAGGAACCCGGACATGCATTTCAGGCTCAGTTTATTAAAAAGAAAGCCCGAAAAGCCACTGAGGAGACTCAAACCACACCTCAAGTCAGACCCCAAGTTGCGCTTCAAGTTACACCCCAAGTTTTTCAATTGCTCTCTGCACTGAAGGGCGTCGAGGATCGAGATACACTGCAACGGGCACTGGGGTTAAAGGCCAGAAAAAATTTCCGTCTTTTGTACCTGGCTCCCGCATCTTTATTATAAGCCAATCCGCAGAATTTTTTGAATGGTGTGAATCCGATGATGTCGGGATAATTCAGCCAACGGACAAAGGGTGTCTGTATATCCGGCGATCAAAACCATGATGCCCGGGTCAAGTGGGCGCGTGACACGGCTGATCGATTGGACCCTTTGGCAGACAGTCCGGTTTATATTGTTGATGAACTCACTGAGACGGATGTAGAATGAATCCATAACGGTACCGAATTTGAAATTTATTTAAAAAATGTTAATCCGCTCGAAAAAATGTCCGCCGCAGGTGGCCGTTGATAAGGGCTCACTCAAAAATAACTTCCCATTTTAAGCGCCGATGCATCCTGTCTGGCTGCGTTACGAAAGCTCGGAATATGCTTGATATTCCTGCACTTTCGTGCCTTGCCAGACAGGCGCCTCAACACTTAAAATTACGAACTTATTTCTGAGCGAGCCCTAAGTGCGAAGGCAATGAATCTTTGGCAATCCTCAGAAGGGGGCAAACGTGGATGTTCTCATTGTTTCAACCAACCGGGTCAATCAGCCGATGGCAGCTATTCCCTACGGGGCATGCATGGTTGCCGAGTCCCTCGTGCGAAAAAGCCACGGGGTCCGTCTGCTGGACCTGATGTTTGAGCCGGACCCTCAGGGGGCACTGATTCGGGCTTTGGAGGGATACCGCGCGGACGTGGTGGGAATCTCTGCCAGGAACATTGACAATAATGATATGCTGGATACGGTTGAATACTACCGGGACGTGTCCCTTCTTGTGGAAACCATCCGGCAGGTAACCGCTGCCCCGGTCGTCCTGGGCGGTTCGGCGGTTGGCGTGATGCCGGAGGCCCTGCTGCGATACAGCGGCGCGGACCTTGTGGTGCTGCGTGATGGCGATTCGGTGTTTCCCCGGGTTGTTGAATGCCTTTCCAATGGCGGGGATTGCGCTGATATCCCGAATGTCGCATGGATAGAGAGCGGCATATTTCATGAAAATGGCGATGAAACGTTACCCCTTGAAAGCGATTTCATCGCTCCGGATTTTCGGCGCTGGCTCAATATCAACGGGTACCGGTCCGCCATGGCTACTATCCCCATCCAGTCCAAGCGGGGGTGTCCGTTTGATTGTGTTTACTGCACCTACGGAATCAGCGAAGGCAAAGGCTGCCGTCTTTACCCTCCGGATAAAGTGGCAGATGCGGTCAGCAGACTGGCCTCCGATGGATTCAGGGATATTGAATTTGTGGACAGCGTTTTTAACGCGCCTTATAACCACGCCATGGCACTCTGCGAGCGGCTGGCACAAATACGCTGCGGCGCCCGTCTTCTCAGCATGGAGATCAATCCGGGATTCCTTGATGGACCGCTGCTTGAGACGATGGAACGCGCCGGTTTTGCAGGCATCGGGGTTACGGCTGAAAGCGCCGACGATAGGGTGCTTGCGGGACTTGGCAAGGGATATGATTCATCTCAAGTGTATCAGGCGGCCTCCGTGATCCGGAACCACCACCTGCCCTGTATCTGGATTTTCATGTTTGGTGGGCCGGGCGAGACACGGGACAGCGTGGCCCGCACCCTTCATTTTGCCAAAACCGCCCTTCGACCTACGGACGTTGTCTTTTTCAATATCGGCATCCGCATCTATCCGGGAACAGAACTGGAAAGGATCGCCCGGAAGGACGGGCAGCTCCAGGTTGAGGGGCGGGACATGCTGAAGCCCGTTTTCTACCTTTCGCCTGAAATAGATCTTGAATGGCTGCTGGAAGAACTGCGGCAGACGACGAGAAAGCACTTTAATATGCTGGACCCCGAGGCGCTCGCTCATCCCTGGCTTCCGGCAATCAACCGCCTGGCCAATCGGCTGCCCATCAGCCGGCCGCTCTGGAAGCATACGGCCCTGATCAGAAAGGCCGTTCGACTCCTCGGCAGGGATATCGGGACGAGGCCGACAGACAGGGGGAGAGCGCATGGGTAATGGAGCCGTTTATCTCGTCTCTCTGGCCACTGCCACACCGCCATATACGATCGGGCAGGACGAGGCACAGGCATTTGTCGGCAGGCACTATTCCGATCGCCTGAAATCCCGAAGTTTGAAAATCATGGATAAGTGTTTGGCGCATCCAGGTATCAGGAGAAGGCACTTGGCTCTGGATGATACGAGCTGCCTGGTCAACGAAGACCCGGATCGTCGAATCGCCCGTTTTACGCGGTGGGCGGTAGATCTTTCGGCGCAGGCGATTGAAAGGGCGCTTCGACAGTGCAAAACGCCTCCCGATCAGGTGGCCGTGCTGGTGGTCAATACATGCACCGGATACATATGCCCGGGGCTTTCGAGTTACCTGATTGAGAAAATGGGCTTTTCAAGGAACACGAGGGCTTATGACCTTGTCGGCAGTGGCTGCGGCGGGGCCGTGCCGAACCTGCAGATGGGCGCAGGCTTGTTTCAACCCGGAGAAGACGGGGTTGCCGTGTGTGTTTCCGTTGAGATCTGCAGCGCCACGTTTCAGATGGATAACGACCCCAGCCTCCTTGTCTCCAATGCGATTTTTGCCGACGGGGCCGCCGCCGCCGTATTGTCGAACCGTCCCGGGGGCTGGAAGCTGATCTCTTCTGCTAGTCACCATGTGCCTGAACACAGAGAATTGATAAGATATGTCTATAAGAAAGGACAGCTTCATAATCAACTGTCGCGGTCTCTGCCCACAGTCATCGGCAAGCCCGTGTCAGAGGCCGTCCAGTCCGTACTCGTACCGCAGGGATTGAGCATCGCGGATATTGACCACTGGGCAATTCACGGCGGGGGCCAGAGCATCATTTCGTCTGTCCGAAAAGAACTGGGGCTGTCGGATGCCATGCTTCTTGCGACCACTCATACCCTGGCCAATTTTGGAAACGTGTCCTCGCCCTCTGTCCTGTTTACTCTCAGGAAGATCATGGACAATGGCGTTAAGGCAGGGGACCGGTGTATGGTCGTCGCCTTCGGGGCGGGGCTGTCCATCCACGTACTTCTTCTGCAGACGCCTGAATAACGCCCTTGAGTTTTTGCTCAGGAGCAGTTTTCCCCTGAAACACCTCCCCGCTATCTCATCCGCCCGCATGTCTTACAATAATCGTCCCCATTTAACATTGACGAGCTCGGGTTTTCGGTAAAAATAAATTGACGCCGTCCTGGCAGCCGTCTTCTGCGTTGTATCAAGCGTACACATAACGACCCAAAAGGGTATACACGACGTATAACTGCACATCAGCCCGATTTTATTATTCATGTGTCGGCGATGGGGTATTTAACGCACGAATTTGATGTAAAATGAATCATAATTTGATATGGCTGATTAAACATTGCAAGATCATCGGAATGAAAGCCCTGGAGATAGGATCTTAAGGAGAACGCGCAAATGAAATGGAAAATTCAATGGGAAAAATTCGCATACACCCCTGTATGGAATTTATTTTTGATCACCGCAGGTGGCCTGATCTATTCTTTTGGAATCAAAGCGATTGTTTTTCAGTATAAATTCATTCCCGGCGGCATTTATGGGCTTGCGCTGTTCATTTATCATCAGACTAACTGGTTTTCTCCGGCGATCTGGTTTTTTTTCCTGAATGTCCCGCTTTTTCTAATCAGCTGGTTTTATATCAGTAAGCGGTTTCTCTTTTACAGTCTGTATGCCATGGTTTTTGTCACCCTGACGACTCAATTTATCGATGTGAATCTGGAAATTCACAACCAGCTCTATGCCGCCATTGCTGCGGGAATGATCTGTGGAACCGGGAGCGGGATCATTCTCCGTTCGCTGGGCTCCGGCGGGGGGCTTGACGTGATTGGCGTGATGCTGAATCGAAGATTTAACATCGGCATCGGAAAAGTGATCATGTCGTTCAATGTTCTGCTGTTTGTCTTTGTGGTGACGCAAATGGGAATGGACCTGTTGATTGCATCCATCATTCTTGTATTCATAAGCGCTTCGGCCCTGGATTATGTCCTGTCCCTGTTTAATCAGAAAAAAATAGTCTATGTGATCAGTGACAAAAATAAAGACATCGCAAAAATAATTCTTGAGGATTTGCACTGTCAGGCAACATTTATCAAAGCAAAAGGAGCTTTTTCGGGTAAGAACAGAGATATTCTCATGTCCATCACCAATAATATCCAGTTAAAAAGATTGGAAGAGGCTGTGTTTACGGTCGACCCAAGTGCCCTGTTTATCGTTGAAAACACATTTAACGTGATTGGATCTGTATTCGGCAAACGAAAAGTATATTAGAAAGAGGATCAGGTACGCAGTTATTTTTTCAGTACCACTGCGCGGCTGAGGCGAATGGCGGGTGCTGAAAGCGGGTTTAATCCGGCGGCGCAGGCCAGGTCAACGGTCCGTTTAAGAGCGGTTGCCGTGGTGTGCAGTTTGGGTTCTGCGATCAGCATTCGTCCGCCGATTTTTAAAAGTCCTGCGGCTTCGCGTAAAAAATTTTCCTGATTGATCACTTCATGCACCATCCAGAATGCCAGAATAAAATCCATGGGTTCCGTGACGCCGATGTGCTCCGGCTGGCATTGATGAAAATGGATACGGGGCGCCACCCCCTGGCGGACGGCCCGGCGGCGGGTGGCGTTTATCAGTTTTTTCTGAATATCCACGGCAAACACCCGACCGGTGTCTCCGACCATTTTTGCCATGGCCACCGTAAAACACCCCATACCGCATCCGATATCCATCACGGTCTGACCGGGACGGACAAAATCCTCGAGAAGCTTCTCTGGCCGATGCACCCATTGGCGGAGACGGTTGTCAAATGAATAGGCCAGCCACCACGGACACACATGCGGTTCGTGTTGCAGAAGCTGCATCAGACGATTGGTCATAAAAATCTTTACTCCAGCAAAATGGGGTTAGCCCGCCGATACGGAACATCATATCCGGGCAGGGGGCGGGCTGTTTCAGGATGATTTGTGGTTAAAGCAGGTGACGGTTCTTTTCCAGCTGACTTTCGAGCGGCAGCGCCACTATCCCGGTTCGGGCCAGCTCCTTGATATTAAATCCTTCCAGGGCGTGTATGATGGTATCAATTTTTCGGCGGTTGCCCACAAATTCCAGCGTCATGGTGGCGTCAGACATGTCCGATACCACTGCGCCCAGGGTGTTGGCAATGGTGATGACCTCAAGGCGTTTTTCCCTGGCGACAAAGATCGTCAGCAGCGCCAGTTCCCGCGTGATCGACTCTGAATAACTCAGATCCCGCACCTTGATGACATCGACGAGTTTTTCCAGCTGTTTGGTCACCTGATCCAGGACCATTTCATCTCCGGCAACCGTAATGGTGATCCGGGTAACCTCCGGATTTTCGGTTTCTCCTGCCGCAATGCTTGCAATGTTGTAGGCTCTCCGGGTAAACAGGCCCGCAACGTGGGAAAGAACTCCCGGATGATTGTGAACCAGAATCGAGATGATCTTCAGCATTGTGGGGTTCCTTCCTGTACGAAATTAATCTGGCCTTCACCGGGCGGGATCATGGGCAACACATTTTCTTCCCGGTCGATGCAAAAATCGATCAGTACCGGGCCATCTGTTTCCAGCGCCTTTTCAATGCTTGATCTGACGTGTGCGGATTCGGTAACACGCATGGAGGGGATGTCATATCCGGCGGCGACCTTGCAGAAATCTGGATTATAATCCAGATGGGTAAATGAGTAGCGCTTGTTGCAAAACATTTCCTGCCACTGCCGGACCATCCCGAGGTACCCGTTGTTGAATATGAAAATTTTTACCGGAAGGTTGTACATACGGGCCGTGGCCAGTTCCTGAATACACATCTGAATGCTGCCGTCTCCGGTGATGAGTACAACGGGCCGGCCGGGTTTTCCCACGGCGGCTCCGATGGCAGCCGGCAGGCCAAAGCCCATGGTGCCGGCACCGCAGGAAGATATAAACCGGCGCGGCTGACGGCTTTGATAATACAGAGCAGCCCACATCTGATGCTGCCCGACATCGGTGCTGATAATAAGATCGTCCCGGTTCAGTTCGCTGAGGGTCCGGATAATATACTGGGGTTTTAGCTTTCCGTCTTCGGGGACCTCTAACGGATGCTGGTTTTTGACCCGTGAGACCCACTCGAGCCACTGGCTGCGGTCCCGGGGCTGCACCTGCTGGCTCATCAGGGGCAGTATGCGCTTGAGATCGCCCACTACCGGATAATCCACGCCCATGCGTTTTCCGATTTCAGCCGCGTCGATATCGATGTGAGCGATTTTGGCCAGAGGGGCGAATTTGGAGACATTACCGGCCACCCGGTCGTCAAAGCGCACGCCCATGGCGATGATCAGATCCGACTCATAGATGCTGTAGTTGGCATATTTGGTTCCATGCATTCCGATCATGCCAAGGGAAAGGGCGGCATCTTCCGGATAAATGCCTTTTCCCATCAGGGTGGTCGTAATGGGGATGTGCGATAGCCCGATAAACTGCCTTAATTCCTGGCTGGCTCCGGAATTGACCACGCCGCCTCCGGCATAAATCACCGGCCTTCGGGCGGTGTTGATGGCCTCAATCATGGCGTTGACCTGCTCGGGGGTTTCCATGCGCCCCGAGATATAACCCGGCAGGCTGATCGGTTCTGCCGGTTTCATCTCTGCTTCCGCGGTTTGTATGTCTTTGGGAATGTCGATTAAAACCGGTCCGGGTCTGCCGGTCCGGGCGATATAAAAGGCTTCGCGGATAACCTGTTGCAGGTGACGGACATCCTTGATCAGGTAATTGTATTTGGTCACCGGGATCGATATGCCGTATATATCGGCTTCCTGAAAACTGTCGTTGCCGATAAAGGGCACCGGAACCTGCCCGGTAATTGCCACCATGGGAATCGAGTCCATATAGGCGGTCGACAATCCTGTCACCAGATTGGTGGCTCCCGGTCCCGATGTCGCCAGACAGACGCCGACCTTTCCGGTCGCCCGCGCATAGCCGTCGGCCGCGTGAGCAGCGCCCTGCTCATGGCGGGTGAGAATATGCTTCAGCGGTGAATCAAACAAAACATCATACAGGGGAATAACTGAGCCGCCCGGGTATCCGAATATATGTTCCACGCCCTCGTCGATCAGGCTCTGTACGATTATATGGGCGCCGGTTATTTTAGCTGAATTCATACGTCCTTCTATCATTTAGACTGTTAACAGGTTTCCGTCCCATGACGGATGCTCCGGAACATTCGGGCCAGGTTTGGCAGTGAAACTGAAAAGGTGTCTGCCGTATGGAAAAATAAAAACTCATTTTGGTAACCGGCAGTATATTAACCGAATACGAACAACGTTAGCAAGTGTCCATTGGGGGGGGGGCAGCTTGTTGATTTTAGAATTCCGGAATCCGCGCTTACCGATACCGGACAGCGCTTCTGAACGTGAATTGTAATATGAAAAACGACTTCGTGAAAAATTTTGCGGCCCCTGATGTTTTTCAAAATACGATACGTTTTGGTAACCACACGTTATATCAATATATTCATCATGAGGATATGGGGTCCGAATACATGGACGGACATAAGCCGTGGGCGGTTGTCTGTCCATGGCCGGGTTGTTTCACTATGGTGCCAGTGGGCTTGATCCGGAGAGGATATCGGGTGCCGGTCCGGTTGAGGTAACCTTCGGGTAGATCAGCTCGATGAAATGGTACAGAATTTTTGCCGTTACGCCCCATATCACAACGTCTTTGAACGGGTAGGTGATGGCTTCTGATCCGGAAGGGTTGCCGCTGGAAACGCTGGACATATGGAGACGGATCAGCTTTTTTAACGGAATAACAAGGACCCTTGAAATTTCTTCCGCGTCGTATCTTACAGGCCCTCGGCCGTCCCACATTCCGACAAACACTTCGATATCTTTGTGATGAATCGTTTGAAAATGGCCCATTGAACCGATCAGGTCCACCTGATTGCGCGGAATACCCAGTTCTTCATCGAGTTCCCGGAATGCGGTGTCCATCGCGCTTGGATCGTCCTGGTCCCGGTGGCCTCCGGGGAGCGCTATCTGATTTCGCCATGGATATCCGTACCTGTCCGATTTCTGGATCGCAAGGATACGGGGCCGGCCAGGGTCAAACAGCAGCAGAAACACGCAGGTGGGTTGATATTCTGGGTCATCTGGGGCTCCCGGAAACGTGGCGGAGCTGAAAATGTCTTTCAGACAACGGGAAGTGATTTTAATGTCATTGTTAAATGTAATAACGTTGCTCATATGCTGGGGTGCTGGCTGAATCGGCTTTGGCGCCGGACGGTTTGCCCGGACTATTTGCATTGTTTGACAAACTTTGGAAACGACATTTTCTGATAGCTGTCAGTCGATACATATCTAAGCAGCTGAAGCAGCGTGTCAGCTGGAATGTAGCCGGGTCTGTGACTGATGCTCTCACCGTTTTCAGAGATAAACCACAGGTCCGGCAGGCCCTGGACATTATATGTTGTAGCGGTCTTATTGTCCCGGTCGAAATCGACCTTGATGGGAACATAATGGGTATTGATATATTTGATTACAGGTGGCGTCTTAAATGATTCATGGTCCATTTTGCCGCAGTAAGCGCACCATTCGGCCGTGAAAAATATCAGGCGCTTTTTTTGCAGGTTGTCGGCCAGGGACATCCCTTCCTTATATGACATCCAGTGGATGCTGTCTGACGCGGCGGCGGGGCGGAAAGTCCATATCATACACGAAACAAATAAAAGTGCAGAAAACACAAAGGCCGATTTTAGCATTGAGCGCATGTGTCTGAGATCCTTATCCGAAAAACAGGGTGAGCTTGTTGGCGACAAGCGATATGCCCACCAGAATCAACAGTATCCCGGCTATTGGATTGACGTATCTCATAGCTCGTGACGCCTTTTTGATAAATGTCATGAGAAAATTGACAAATATCGATAACACGATAAACGGAATGGCAAGGCCGGCAGAATAAATACTCAACAGCGCCATCCCCTTCCATACCGATTCCTGGCTGCCGGCAATAATCAGAATAGAGCCCAGCAGGGGGCCGATGCAGGGGCTCCAGCCGGCCGCAAAGGCCATGCCGATAACAAATGTGCCCGCATATCGCAGGGGCTTTTTTTCAACGCGAACGTGCTTGTCAAAATCGAGACCGGGGATATGAACAAAGCCGGTTAAATGAATCCCCAGTATGATGATGAAAATTCCGCCGATGATTCGGATACCATCTTTATATTCGTAAATCAGGCCGCCCAGATAAGAGGCCGATGCTCCCATGAGAATAAAAATAAAAGAGAACCCCATCACATAGGACAGCGTGGATAAAAATACCCGGGTCCGGGTTTCGGAGGTACAGTCCGTGGTCAGGTCTTTCAGGGAACAGCCCGTGATAAATGTAAAATAGGCCGGAATAAGGGGCAGAATACAGGGGGTGAAAAAGGAAACCAGCCCTGCGATAAATGCCATCGGGTATGATACCGTTTCAGTAAGCATATCGGTTATAATACCTCTTGAAGAGATTGAAGTTCAGGCCCGAAAGATATGTGTTCTGAATTTTCGGGCAGGCGGTGATATCATCAAACCATCAAGTCGCAATGTCTCGACACTTTACGAATACAGTTACTATACAGGCTCTTGATGTGCTTGTAAAGCTGTTAGGCTGTGGCCCCGGCAATAATAAATTGTGCGAAAACCGATGATTTTGTATGGAAAATGTGCTTCTATTCCTCACAGACCGGGTTGGCGGAATGCACTTGCCAAATCTGTATGAATGCTGGATATTAAATATGTGGTTGTTACGGACAAGACAAAGGTCTATGGGTATAAAATATCCACCCCGGAATGCTTGCAGCTTTAAAAATCTGTTTATAGCACGGGGGGTATCGAAGACAGCCGGATGCGCTGATGTGCGCAGCAGGAGCGGTTATGCTGCGGGACAGGATGCCCGGGGCCGGGGATGTGAAAAAGGTTTGATAACCCGAATAAGAATAGGGGGGATCTATGGGGCAGATAAATCCTTATATCATCCGGTGCAGTCATTGCGGTACCCGAAACCGGATTGCGGCCGAAAATCTTAAAAGAGTAGCAACGTGCGGTCAATGCGGTACGATCCTCAGGACCGATTATCTGTTGATCGATCAGCCGGTGATCGTTACGGATTCAGAATTTGAAAGTCTGGTATTGCGCTCGCCGTTACCGGCTCTCCTGGACTGCTGGGCGCCCTGGTGCGGGGCGTGCAGAACGCTGTCCCCGGTTATCGATGAGCTGTCGCAGCAGTTGAAGGGCAGGGTCAGGGTATGCAAGCTGAATGTGGATCAGCATGCCATGACGGCATCGTTGTTTAAGATCAAAAGTATTCCGACACTGCTGATATTTGATAACGGTCAATTAAAAGATACGATTGTCGGTGGGGTTCCCAAACAGCAGATTTTACAGAAACTCACCCCTTATTTTTGAAATGCGGCTGGAAAAAAGGAAATGCATTATGAAACCGGATCAACGATGTCAATTGCTGGCGGAGAAAATCGACGGAATTTTACGGCGCGGTCTGACGCTGGACAGCAAGACCCTTCATTTTATTGATTCGACCTGGTTGAATCCTGATACCGATCAATTGAAACACTTTCTGTATGATGAATCCGATTCAGAACGGGAATCTGTTCTGGATCTGATCTTCTCTCCGGATGAATCGGTGCAGATTGAACTCGAAGATCTGCTCGAAAGCAAAAATTTCAGCAGGCAGGATGAAGATGTCGTAAGGGATTTGCTGATGTCCCGGTTGCCGCAAACCCGGTTGCATTTTCCGGATGGCAGGGGAGCGCTCCGGCTGGTTCTGCCGGCGTTTAATGCGGGCCGGTTTATTTCCAGACTCAGAATTTCAAAAAAACTGGAAGACCGGATCATTGAATCTGTCAATGCGCATGTGAATGAAGAGGCCAGAGCGTCGGTGAAGGTCAGGTTCAGAAACAAACGGACGGTCTGCACGGAAAATAAAATCCGTTTTCTGTGCATGTTTTTTGAACGTATGAATACGAACATGACCGGCTTTACCGATTGTGTGGGCTTTATACTGTCCCTTCTCGATGAAATCAGAGAAGACAATGATATGTACCATGCGCTGATCAGTAAAAAACAGTCCATTTTCAGGAGCGTGCAGCAGGCTGGAAAATTTGAGGAGCAGTTGAAAAAAAGCAATATTGAAATCATGAGATCTCAGGGTTTCAGCGCGCCATATATCAACAAGGAAGAGGCCATCGGTAATATGAGATGGATCGACCGGATCAACATGTCGGTGTTCGGTAAAACGGAATTCTACGAAGAGCCGGGACCCTCTGTCGACTATGGAGAAATTGAAAACGTTCACGACGTGGAAAATATTACCATGATGCTTTCTTAGGCAGGGCCAGTCTTCAGTCATGAGTCAGAATTATTCGTTTTTTTCGCCTGCCCTGAGCCTTTTGCCCAATACCTTGTACCCATGCACCCTTTACCCTGAACCTCTCACTTATAGAAAGGGTTTGCGTCAAATGGCCGCCCCTGATATAAAGGCATAATTTAACAGCTGTCGGAAGTGATGTGATCATATGATAAATTATCTGTCATTTAACCATAACCGGGGTATTATCCTGTTGGTCAGTGCAATCTTGCTTTTGTGGGGCTGCCGGCTGCATGCGGAATCCCAGCTTCCATTGGATGAGATTGTCAAAAAGGTGGAGCAGCACTATTCTGCTTCCGGGTTCCATGCGCGTTTTGATCAGCAGTCGACTATAAAGGCGATGCAGATCACCGATACAGCCACCGGCAGAATATATGTCAAACGGCCCGACAAGATGCGTTGGGAGTACGATTTTCCGGAGAAGCAGACGGTCGTGACAGATGGCAGGACCCTCTGGATCTACCGTCCTGAAGACAATCAGGTCATGGTCGGCAAGGCGCCGGAGTATTTCGGGGGGGGGAAGGGCGCCAGCTTTTTATCTGATATCAAGACCATCCGGACCCATTTTTCCATTTCGCTGGAAAAACCGGATGACCGTTATTATCAGCTCAAGCTGATCCCCAGGCAGACCGGATATGATCTGACCTCGATCGGGTTGTCGGTTTCAAAAGATACATTCGATATCGTGGAGATCATTACCCTGAATTCCTATCTGGACCGGACCCGGATCAGCCTGACTCATATTGCGTTTGACGATACCCTGAACGATTCATTGTTTACGTTAATCATCCCCGAGGGAACCGATGTCCTGGAACTTGAAGAATAACATCAGTGTCTCGGCAAGAGGTCCTTGCTCAACGTCGAACCCGATTTCAGCCTGTCGGCGTGGACTGGCAATTGATAAAATAGGGGTATGTGATGAAGGAAAAAATTAGAAATCTGCTTAAGCGGCGAAACGCTGTCATGCTTGCGCACAATTATGAGCCGCCTGAAATTCAGGATGTTGCCGATATCTGTGGTGATTCACTGGAACTGAGCATCCTTGCGGCGCAGACCGATGCTGAGGTTATCGTTTTTTGCGGTGTTCATTTTATGGCCGAAACGGCCTCGATCCTGTCGCCGGATAAGACCGTACTGCTGCCCTGTACGGATGCGGGCTGCCCCATGGCCGATATGATCACCCCCAATGCGTTGAAAGCCAGGATAGAAGAACTCGGCCCCATTCCGGTCGTTACCTATGTCAATTCTCCGGCATCGGTCAAGGCACTTTCCACCATCTGCTGTACGTCAGCCAATGCGGTTGAGGTAGTCAACAGCCTGGAGGAAAATGAGATTCTGATGGCGCCGGACCGGAACCTGGCCAGATATACGGCATCGCGGACCCGTAAAACCATTCATCTGTGGGAAGGGTATTGCCCCATTCATGACCGGCTCACACCGGGACATATTCAGCAGGCCAGGCTGGCCCATCCGGATGCCGTGGTCCTGGCCCATCCCGAATGCCGTCCCGAAACCCTGGCCCTGGCCGATGTGGTGGTCAGTACCTCGGGCATGCTTCGCTATGCCAGGTCTTCTGAAAAACGCAGCTTTATCGTGGGGACTGAAGCGGGGATGATATATCCCTTGAAAAAGGCCTGCCCGGACAAGGCGTTTTATCCGGCCTCGCCGGCCATGGTGTGCCAGGATATGAAAAAGATAACACTCGAGGATGTGCTCAGGTGTCTCGAATATATGGAAGGAGAGGTCAAGGTCCCCGAAGATATCCGGAAACCCGCCTTCAGCGCGGTTAAACGGATGGTTGACCTGGCCAGGTAACAGATAAAAATTTGAAACTGTTTCGCTTTGCGGATGTGATCTGCCGGGATATACAGGCCAAGTGTATATCCCGGCAGTTTTTTATTCCACCAAATCGTCAGGGATATCTGCGTTTGTGTAGACTTTCTGGACATCGTCGCAGTCTTCCAGATTGTCCATCAGTCGGATCATCTGCTCGGCTTCTTTTCCCGCCAGGTTCACCGTGGTCTGCGGCAGCATGGTGATTTCAGCCCCAATGTATGGGATATTTTTTTCGTCGATGGCGGTCTTGATCGCTTCAAAATCCTGGGGAGCGGTAATAACCTCAAAGCTGTCATCCACTTCGCGTACGTCTTCGGCCCCGGCTTCCAGGGCGGTTTCCATCAGCAGTTCCTCTTCCACGGCGCTTTTTTCAAATTCGAGATAGCCTTTTTTATCGAACATCCATGATACGCATCCGTTTTCACCCATATTTCCGCCGGCTTTGTTGAAAATATACCGGATATCGGCAACGGCCCGGTTTTTGTTGTCGGTGAGGGATTCAATCAGTACGGCGGCCCCTCCGGGACCATATCCTTCGTAGTTGGCTTCTTCATAGGTGACGCCGTCAAGCTCTCCGGTGCCTTTTTTGACGGCCCGTTCGATGTTGTCTTTGGGCATGTTTTCGCTTTTGGCAGCCAGAATGGCGGATCTCAGTCGGGGGTTTGCATCCGGATCACCACCGCCGCTGCGAGCGGCAACCGTAATTTCTTTAATCAGTTTGGTGAATACCTTGCCGCGTTTGGCATCCGCTGCGCCTTTTTTATGTTTGATGCTAGACCATTTATTATGTCCTGACATATTTCCTCCTATTTTTTCCCCATGCCGATGATATAGATTTCATTGCTCGCCTTCCGGCAGCTTTGGGGCTTGTAAATTTTTTGTAGAGTGAATTCGGTTTTTACGATTTCTGAAAATTGTTTAAAATCTTCGCCCTGAAATATTTTGCAGACAAATGCGCCGCCGGGTTTGAGAATCCTGCGTGCAATTGACAGCGCCGCCTCACAGAGGTTATATGATTTGGCCGCATCAACGAATTTGTTGCCGGATGTGTCCGGTGCCATGTCGCTCAGCACAACGTCAAAGCCGGTTCCAATGGCGGCCCACAGGTCCGTGTTTTCGGAAAAAATGTCACGGGTATGGCATTCGGCATGTGGTGGCAGGCAGATAGTGACCGGTTTCAGGTCCATGCCTGCAACCCGGCCGGTTGTGCCGGTCAATGACGCGGCATACTTTATCCACGAGCCCGGCGCGCAACCCAGATCCAGCACATGATCTCCTTTTTTGATAAGGCCGAATTTTTTCTGTATTTCCTGAAGTTTGTATACGGACCTGGCCGGATAATTATCTTTTTTTGCCTGGCGGGAATAATGATCTTCCCACGGGTTTTTTTTAAATTTGGATTGCTTCATATAATGATGTTAATTTCATGTCAATAGTACGTTTTATGCAATAGAAATAATTCGGTTTCGCCTGTCGGTAACCGGTTAAAACAGGACTTCCACTGCCTGAGAAACGCTTTGTGTCCCGATAAATTCGACATCTGGTATCGGCGGTATGCGTTTGAGGTTGCTTCTGGGAACCAGACATCGGGTAAATCCCATTTTGCAGGCTTCCGATACCCGTAATTCCACATGGCTGATCGCCCGGATTTCACCGGTCAGTCCGACTTCGCCCAGAATTGCAGTGTTGCCGGGTATGGGCCGGTCCAGAAAGCTTGAGGCGACGGCCGAAATAATTCCCAGATCTACAGCCGGTTCATATACTTTTACCCCGCCGGCAACATTCATGAAAATATCATGGCCCATCAACTGCATGCCGAGTTTTTTTTCAAGCACGGCGACCAGCAGCGCCACCCGGTTCGGGTCTAACCCGAGAATCGTCCGTCTGGGCGTTCCCAGGCTGCTTGAGCTGGCCAGCGCCTGGAGTTCAATCAGGATGGGCCGGGTGCCTTCCATGCAGGCGGTTACCGCGGAACCCGGTGCATTCACCGGTCGTTCGGCAAGAAATACGCTGGATGGATTGGCCACTTCTTCGAGGCCCTTTTCCTTCATTTCAAATACGCCGATTTCGTTGGTGGAGCCGAACCGGTTTTTCACCGAGCGAAGAATTCTGAATATATGGTTGCGGTCTCCCTCAAAGTACAGGACTGTATCCACCATATGCTCCAGCAGCCGCGGTCCTGCGATAGCCCCGTCTTTGGTCACGTGACCGATTAAAAATACGGGGATACCGGTCTGTTTTGCCATGAGCATCAGTTTCAGGGTGGATTCCCTGATCTGACTGACACTTCCCGGAGCAGATGACAGATCGCTGCTGTACATGGTCTGAATGGAGTCGATCGCCAGGACCGCCGGTTTTATGGAATCCACCATGGACAGAATCGATCCCACATCGATTTCCGATACCACCAGCATATGAGGCGTAAGGGTGCCAAGGCGCATGCTCCTTAGTCTGAGCTGGAGAATGGATTCTTCCCCGGAGATATAAAGCACTTTATGAGTTTGTGAGGCAAGTCCGTGAAGGGCCTGAAGCATGAGCGTCGATTTTCCGATACCCGGATCGCCACCGATCAGAATCAGCGAGCCCGGAACGAGTCCGCCGCCCAGTACCCGGTCAAATTCATTGATCCCGCTTAATCTGCGAGGTTCTGTATCCATGGGGATGGAGTCGATGGCAACCGGCCGGGAAGAATTCATGCCTGCCCGGGGGGTGCCTTTCGCAGGCCTGGCGACCTGGGTTTCTTCGACAAATGTCTGCCACTGATTGCATTCCGGGCATTTGCCCATCCATTTGGGGGCTTGATAGCCGCAGGACTGGCAGCAGAAAATCGTTTTGATGCTTTTTTTCAAAATGTCGATATGCCTTTAATACCTCTTGATGCAGGAACCCTTTTTGGGATACTATTACACAATTATCAAAATTTGACAGTAATGCAGATTAATAGCACAAGTTAATCCGCATGACCATGGTTTACAGTTAAAAGATATTTGATTTTTTTAACATCAACCAGTGACGGAGGTCAGAAATCAGAAGTCAGAGGACTATTGACTCACGACTCACGACCGGACCCTCAAGTAATGATAGATTATCACGTCCATACCCGATTGTGCAACCACGCGACAGGCGCCATGGCGGACTATGTCCGGCGGGCGATTGCGCTGGGGTTCAGGGAAATATGCTTTCTGGATCATCTGACGCTACAGCCGGCCGGCAAGGTCCAGTCCATGACGCCGGATCAGGTGCCGTTGTATTTTCAGGCTGTTCAGGCGCTGAAGGAGCAGTTTAGCGATGTGATCGATGTCAAGGCCGGGCTTGAAACAGATTATGATCCGGCATACATTCGGGCACTTGAAGACATCATACAAACGTATACCTTTGATGTGATCGGATCATCGCTGCATTTTCTGGATGGCAAAAATATCGTGAGCCGTTCATCTGACTGGGCGCACGGGAAATGGGAGGCCGATGATCTGGTGGCCCGTTACCTTGAAACGCTTGACAATATGCTGGAATATAATTATTTCGATATCGTATGTCATCTGGATCTGATGAAAAAGTTCGGCCGGGTACCGAACCGGTCCTTTGAAACGCAACTGGACCAGATTCTTTCAAAGATTCAGGCAAAAGGTCTGACCGTCGAAGTCAATACCAGCGGCTGGGATCATCCGGCAGGGGAGGCGTATCCCTCGGGTGCCATACTGAAAAAATGCTGCGAGTCGGGCATTGCCATTACACTGGGTTCAGATGCGCATCGTCCTGAAGATGTCGGCCGCCATTATGACAGGGCCATTCCGATGCTGGTGGCAGCCGGTTGTCGTTTCCTGGCGACATTCACAAAACGGAGCCGGATCATGATTCCCTTACCACCTGTCCCCAGACAATAAGGAGCGTACTATGTTGCTGTTCAGACGGATTTGCCGGGAGTTTCTGCCCGTTTTCCTGGGCATTGTTTTCTGCCTTTCGTTCGGTCTGGTCACCCCTGCCGTGGCGCAGGAAATGGGTAATTATTTTGATGCCCTTCAGAAACGGCTTATTTCAGACGGCTACGATGAATCGTTGATTCATGATCTGTACAGTCAACCGGATGTTGGGTTTGAAATCCGGGGAGTGTCTCTGTTTTTGAGACACACTGAAGCCAAACTCGATTACGATCAGTTCACCACCTCAACGTCCATCGACAAGGCCCGAAATTATATGAAGAACCATGCCGCGGGGCTCTCGGCGGCGGAGCAGGCCTACGGAGTAGATAAAACGGTGGTCACGGCCATCATCCTGGTGGAAACCCGGTTGGGAACCGTAGTCGGGGGGCGGTCCATCATAAATTCCCTGTCCACCATGGCGGCGCTGTTGGATCGCGGTGTCAGGGACAGCTTCTGGGACAGGGTCGCTGACCGGTCCGATATGCCGAAAGATCAGTTTGAAAAATGGGCGGATCGACGATCGGTGTGGGCATATAAGGAACTGAAAGCATTTTTGACCTATACAGATCGGGAATCCATTCAGCCCTGGACCATCGCCGGATCCTACGCCGGGGCACTGGGAATCGCCCAGTTCATGCCGACCAATGCCCTTGCGCTGGCTAAGGATGGAAACAGCGACGGGAAAATCAATTTGTTTGATCATGCCGATGCCATTGCCAGCATCGCCAACTACCTGAAATATCATGGCTGGAAATCCGGGATGTCTGACGAACAGTCTTCGAAGGTTATCTACCGGTATAATCACAGTAAATATTATGTGAATACCATCTTAAAGATCAGCAAGCTATTGAAAGGGTAACATTGAATACAGCAATGGTTTTTATTACGATCGGGTTGTTCTTTTTTATCTTGAACTGCTGTGCATTCATTGATATTGCCTTCAAGGAATTTGGATCACGCGGCCGTAAAATTCTCTGGTTTATCGTTGCCCTTGTCCCGTTTATCGGCTGCGTCATCTATTTTCTGACAGGCTTCTGGCAGGGAAAAAAGCCATCCGGAATCCGGACAGTGGATTTTGAATAAAAAAGATTTGACAAATCCTTGCAGTTCATATAATTTTCTAAAAATTATTGAACGCAAATGGTCCCATCGTCTAGTGGTCTAGGACGTCGGCCTCTCACGCCGGTAACGCGGGTTCGACCCCCGCTGGGACCACCAATTAATAAAATCAAGGACTTAGAAGCGATTTTCTAAGCCCTTTTTTATTAGGTAAAAATCCGTTACCCCACACTATACCCCACAAACTTTTCAACAATAAGGGTAAACCCACATAAAAAAAAGAGCGGCTTAGTATGTTCTGCCCAAGCGTCCGGATCATGAGCGACAACTATACCGTATACGATCCTACGACCTGCTCGTCGATCAGGTCCGCATCATCGGCTCGGCCATGTCATCTATTATCCGATATTAAGATGCGAATAGCGTAACGCCTATTTTCCCCAATTTACAAAATAGTGTAACGGTTCGTTTCGTCTTAGCAAAATATGCTTAAGCGGCTTATTCAGCGGGGTATTTCAAATTATTATAGGCGGGGTATGCTGGGTAAAAAAAGTCCCCAATAGGCGTTACAGTATTCGAAAACAGGGGCGTTACACTATTCGTTACTTAACAATCCGAAAGCAACGATGTTGGCTAAATCAAGGGGCATGCTGAATTTAAATGTTATATTGACATCTGAATGTTACAAATGCTAAATAATGATTGTAGGTCCGTTGATTTTTTATTTAATTAATCAAATCAAAGCCTTATCAATCCTTAAAAAAATATATATAGAGACAGGCGCAATGAAACCTCAGCCAAAGAGAAAAGCTGACAAAATTATTGATAGCTTAAATTCGCTTCCACCAGATCAAAGGCATAATGCTTTTGTACTGGGCCGATATAAGAAAGACGCGGAAAAACTTCGGGCCGTCAATCCAGGTGAAGGCTTTACAGTGCTTGGGGTTATCGGCGCACTGGAAAAAAAACCAGAGGATATGAACCACTATCACAGGCTATCCTTAGAATACAATAAAGACATATATAACTATATGAATTATGCCATATCGTTAGGGAAACTGTCCTTTCTTTCCCAAACTGTTGAATTCGCTGAAAAAGCTTATGCTATTGATGAAGGTAATATTGGTATTTTAAACGACTTGATACATGCAGCAATGCGAGCAGGAAGGTTTAGTGAAGCCAAGAGAGGACTTGATAGATGGGCTCGGCTTAACCCCCACGAAAACCATCCACTTTCTGATATTATTTTTTCTGCCGAACGGATTATGTCAGAAAAAAAAGTTTCTATGAGCCAAGTGGAAAAGCTAATTCAAGACGTAGCATCTGTAGCCAGAAAACGAAATATATATATACATACATTTAGCCCTTCGATTTTTGAGCATGACGGTGAACAATGGATAAAATATAGTTATGAGTGTGATGCGCTTCCCGAGGAAATTTTAGATTTGGAAGATGAAATCGATATTCAATTGGCTGAACTGCCCTCAAACCTTACTGAAGCTATCGAAATCGAATATTATGCTGATGATTCTGAGTTGGATCAATTTATAGGTCAAATTGATGATTGTATAAAAGACCATCCTGAAAGTCTGAGCGTGATTGATAAGGACTTGCTTGATCGTATCTCTAAATTAGTAGAAAAGGGTTGACAATAGTGTCGCAAAGCAACGGAAAACCTTGGGGGCTTATTTCTTTTTCGTTATTTAAAGATCAGCTTATTAAGCTTGTTGACGAAGTTGAAAACATTAAAAACAATCAGCCTGAAAAATTCCGAAGTCATCCGAAATTCATATTATTACAAGGGATACAAAAATGTATAACGTCTGACATTCCAAACAATCCCAATCATCGCCGTTTTTTGCTTGGTAACACATTGGGGTCCAGATATAAGCATTTTCGTCGAGCCAAAAGGCTTCTACCTAATAGGTATCGCCTTTTTTTTATATTTAATAGTCGTGTTAAGGAAATTATTTATATTTGGTTAAATGATCCCTCCACGCTTAGGAAAGCAGGAGCAAGGACTGACGTTTATGCGGTGTTTAAAAAAAAATTAGATGCCCACGCCATACCTGATACGTTTGAGGGCTTGAAAGAACAATCAAGTCAATTAAATCTAAGTTCTTAATCTTCTGATTTTAAAGCAGACCCAAAAACCGGCCTCAAGCCACCCCACCCCCAAAAAAATATTCATAAAATTGTCGCAAAAACACCACACGCTTCAATGATATGAATATCCTGAGGATACCTGCTCCTCTATACCACCCCACTGAAAAAAAGTCGGATAATTTTTTATCCGGCTTTTGGTGAGGTTTTTTGCCCAAGGGACCGGACAGTCCGGCCCCTGAGGTGTGGCTATATGGTTTCCGTAGCATGTGTTCAAATAAGATCGCCTCGTATACGCCAAGTGCGCGTGTTATTCGTCTTCTCCCTCGCAATCATCCGGGTAAAATTCACCTAAATTGTCAAAAAAAGCCCGTTACCCCTACGCGTTGCGCCATCTGCCCATAAAGCCCACCATATGGCGCATAGCGTGTTTTATTTAAAAGGCATCCGATCGTATGGGACATGGCAGTAAGTCCCCTTATTCATACGCTGAGGCGGTCGTTTTGAAGTGGATCAAGATTTCTTAAGGGGCTCTATCCATTGTGCCGTCATATATTGCGGTTATTTTTTTGAAACCCCGTTTACGAGACCGACAAAAATTACTTGTAAATTATATTGAATAATTGGTTTGCTCGATCTTTGTCGAGGGTCTTGAGAATTTTATATTCCTCAAGAGCTGCATCTGTATTTTCCAATAAAGAATAGACATGCCCTAAAAGAGTATGCGCAACTGCACAATCAGGGTTGATTTTAAGACATTTCTCACACATCTTGATTGCATCTGTATATTGTTTTGAATCAAAATAAGAAAGACCTAATCCAAGATATGCAGCCCATAACATCTTATGTGCATCTGCACAATCAGGGTTGATTTTAAGCACTTTCTCCCCTGCCTTTATTGCGTCTGCATATTGTTTTAAACTAAAATAAGAAAGGCTTAATCCAAGATGTGCGTCTGCGAAATCTGACTTAATTCGAATAGCTTGTTTGAATGCCTTGATCGCATCTGAATATTCTTTTAAGCGACGATACGCAGTTCCTAATCCAAAATGCGCTTGTGCACAATCAGGGTTGATTCGAATAGCCTGCTTACAAGACTTGAATGCTTTTGTATTTTGTTTTAAATGCAGGTACGCAAGCCCTAAATAGGCATGCGCTTCTGCAAAATCAGGGTTTATTTTGACAACCTGCTTGAATGCTCTGGTTGCTTTTGAATATTGTCCCGTTGCTAAATATGCAGTCCCTAATCCAAAATGCATCAATGAACAATCAGGTTTTATTTTGAGCGCCTGTTTGAATTCATTGATTGCTTTGGAATATTGTTCTGCTCCTAAATATGCAGTCCCTAATGCAAAATGCATCACGGAGCAATCAGGTTTTATTTTGGAAACCTGTTTGAATGCTTCAATTGCATCCATATATTCCTCTGATTCAAAATAGGCCGCTCCTAAAATGACATGCGCTATAGCATTATCAGGGTTAAGATTTATAGCCTTTTTGCATTCCCTGATCGCTATCGAATATTGCCCTGTTTCAACATAGGCAAATACCACGTCTCCATCGAATCCGTCATTTGATCGATAATATGATATTTCTTTATCAAAATATGATATTTCTTCTTTTAAAATAGCATTAAAATCTTTAGCCTTGTCACTTTCAGCGGAATAGGCATCAATATTAGGTGTTTGTGTTGCACAACTTGAAAAAATAATTAATGAAAGCAAAATAAAAAATACTGACTTGTATCTCTGGAATGAAGTCATCTTATCCTCTTAAAATATGGTTAGATGTTTGATAATGGTTGTAAATATTTTATCGCTACGGGACTTTGTTTTATACGTTCTAAAAAAATGAAAAATGTATCAAAAAGTGATGCATAACTATTTGGCCTTAATGGCGTATCCTATCTGGTAGAGGAGCTTGGAACTGGTTTCTGTTTCGATATTTTTCCAGAAGAGAATGAGTTCAGCGCAGGGTTCGAATTTTCGAGAGTAGTGCCAGCTATTGGTTTATCTAAATAGGAATAATTGTCAAGATACAAATTGCACTATCAAATATTTTTGAAAGTCATTTCTCTTGCTGTACCGATAATCTGACAGTGGAATATTACCTGGGGATGCTAAAGCTTTTTGCAACAATGTGGGAGGGATTTCTACTTGAGCGCCAGTGCGCACATTTTCATCAGGACAGCGCCAGTCCGGCAAGGCTGTTGGCATATGGCCTCAGCTAAGAACTCTCCTTGTTCGCGCGCTGAAGCGGTCGTTTAGAACTGGGTCATGGTTCTTTGCTATCGACTCGTTCTTTTGGAGGGAGTTTGGTTAGAGGACGGGTTTGGGCTTCGTTGGCTGGCATGATTTCTGTTTGGACGCAATTGCGTCCAATATTCTCAATAACATTAGAAGATACAATTAACTGATTTGCCGTTCTCTCTGCCATCTCCCATCTGCCCTTGCAATACTCCTCAAAGGTCTTGAACTCCGCCCGATACAACCTCGAGTCCCGGATCTGCATCAGGGCTGCGCAGGTTGTTACTTCAAACCAAACCTTTTATTATTGACTCTTAAAATTGAACTCGTTAAGTAGTGGTAAAGCTTATCCAAAGAATCAAAAAAAAATTTAATATCTCTCACTCGCTCATACACGCATTCACACACACGCATTCACACACACACACACACACACTCTCTCTCTCTCTCTCTCTCTCTCTCCACATAAAAAGAGCGATGCTAATATTTTTCACAAAAGGAGTAAGTTATGAAAAAATGCTTTATTATGGTAGCGTTTGGATTGTTCTTGATAGGATGCGCTATAACTCCTGTGAAAAGAGGTATGTTTAATGATCATGTATACTATTCTACCCGCGACCCAAATATACAAATAAAAATAGACCCCAAATTCGATTATCAATATGTTGATAAATCAAGCCAGATGAATCATCGATTTTACTATAAAGATAAATTTGTTTATATTGACTGCATGATAAATTTAAGCTCAGTAAATAATACTGGCGGCTATTCTCTAATTGAAAAAGTCTTTGATTTCAACAATGTAATTAATTCTGGCGATATAATTCTCGGTGGGGAAAAATGGCATTATTGGGATTATGTTTGTACGGATAAATCTACAAAATTGCTTTTTATTATACGCAATATGTCAAAATATGCATCGAACCATAATATTTTCACCATAAGATATGGTAAAGAAATCTTTTCTGAAAGGGATCAATGGTTAAACAATAAAATTTTAACAAATGATCAGACAAATTTTTATCATCAGTTTGTGAATGGTTTTTCAGAGGATATTGAAATCTCAAGTTATGAGATACGGAAAGAAAAAGAAATTAATAATACTATTGATCTTGACACACAAATTCAGGGGCAGGCATTCAACGTATTACCAACATACTGTTACGGGGATGACTGTTTTAACATACAAAAAAAAGCAGCAATTCGGTTATTCAATAACAATATTCCCAACGGACAGTATAAAACCGCGATTAAAACAACGACAATAGAGAATGGACAAGAAGAATTCGAAAAATTTATTAAGGAAATAACTGTAAGCGGTGATACGGTCACAATAGATTCAGGGGATGATATTGTTTTACAATATAACCAGAAAAAACAGATAATAACCAAGATAATAGATAAGACCGGCACTTTAAGCGAAAAGCACATAAAAATGATTAGAAACAAATTTAAAAAATCTCTTGGTTTATTTTTCAGTGCCTATGCTTCTTCTGGAGATATTATAAGCCATACTATGCAAATAAATTTTGGCGAATTTGATTTAAAAATGGATTTTGATATTTTTGTCCATGGTATCACCGCATTCGAAGGAAGCAAATACGCAGTGTTGGAAGTGAGAGGCTCAGGCAATACCAAAATCAGTGAAAGGGAAGCGACGGTTGTTTGTGAAGGGTATATGATCCGTGATGGTTCTATTAATAGTATGCCAAAATCAGTTATGAATTTTACCGTAAATACAAAAAGAGGAAACGAATTTTTATCATTAAAAATAATATCGACTGAAAACGAAATTTAGTCGATACAAAAACACCATCAACGCAGATCCCTCGAGGAAGCTCGCAGTGCCGTTTTTACATAGTCGGTAAATCTTGAGCGATCGGTTTCCGGTTTGTTGAATCAGGGTGCCGCCAGGCTCTTCAAATGCTTTAAACCTATCATATGCCTTATCTAAGCTTCAGCATCCTGTATCCATCCAGCAATGCACGTTCTTCCAGCAATTCTGCGTGAAGCTTGAGCCATCTGAATGTTTTATAGTGCATCCCTTTTGGTTTTGAAAAAATCGGGTCTATGGGGGCAGGACTCGCTCCCAGCCGCTCCCGAATCTTGCTGGCTTTTCGGTACATCCTGGAAGGGCGGGTTTCCCTCTGCGATTCGTACGATAAATTATAACAATCCCGGCAAGCAAAATGCCTTCCCGGACCGTACAGGATCGCTACGCGCCTCGAACAGAAGGGGCAGATAAACCACCGCCGCTGCCCTCCATAGTGGCAATGTGTCCATGTGAAGTTGATCCGCTGCTGAACGTCCTCCCAATCGCCCACACCGTTCCTTCGATAGCGATACAGCAAAACGGCGTGATTCTCATGGGCCTGAAGCGTCACTCCCCCGATTTGTCTTCCCCGGACTGACCACTGAAGGGGGTATTGCTGCCCCGGTGTGAGGAAATGGTTTCGCTTAAGCCAACGAATATCCAGACTCAAACAATCATCAGTTGTACGCTTTGTGCTGATTCGTATATAAGCGCCTGAACCCCTGCCGCCCATAATCAACTCCTTTTTTTTAATCGAAATCATCAAAGAAAAGTAACCCTTTTATTGTCCGTAAACCATCAGATGTAGCTCAGATCATTCGGCTATACCATGCCCTCAGATAACCGCTCGACCCTCGGGTACGGCCTCCTGAAATGTTAACTATTGTTAACCCTTCATGGACTCCGCTTATTTCGTTTCGGTTTCTGCCCATTTAAGGCGGCCTTTCGCTTTCCCTCTGCCGATGTCGGACCTGTACTCATGCCACCATGAAATTTACATCGTCCGTTGCTGAAAAGATCTATTCTTTTACAAGGCGTCCCGCGCCTCGTCTTAGCCCCTCAGGTAAGGCCCCGCAGTTCGTCGGGGAAGGGGAGACGTGGGGGTGCTGGTTTCTGGTGGTAGTGTTTCAGCCGTACAAGAACAGGCAGTTTTCGCATTTCAGCGCAGAAGGCATCCATAGCCCGTTCGTATTCTCTCCAAAGGCGGTCACGCTCTTTATGGTATTGCCGGTATCGTTTTCGAAGATCATCTGTGCTCATCTGTCGTAACCGCCTTTCGATTGTGGCGTAAAGTTCTGGTTCGTTAAGTGTGATATTATGCAGCAGCCAACATTTTCAGCGAGTCAAGCACCGAATCGAGCCAGAACAGTTGGACAACCGGCGTTCCGTCGCTGTGCTTTTTCCCTGTGTCCTTGGCGACAGAATATGCCGCGCCCTTCGGTGTGGGTTTCCATCTCAGCCTGTCTTTATGATCCCTGTAGGCTGTCTGGAGCCCATTCGCAGCAAGTGTCTTGTTAACTTTTCGTCCGGATAGGCCAAGCTGTTTGCCGATGTCGGACGGGGTCAGGTGGGCTTCTTTGGTAGCTGATTCAAGATGGGTGATCTCCAGTAATTGTAGCGGTGCCGAACCTGTCATTTCTCTGGTGAGACGGTTTGCTGAGAGTACTGCCTGATTGCCCTTTAGCCCAGCAGCTTTCGCCATTCTGACGGCAGCCCGGAATTCCCGGTCAATCGGTAGGAGAGTGGCTGGTTTCTGATTTGGCGCTTTATAGCTTCCTGTTTTGCGAATAGATGTAAGAACTTCAGATGTTACCCATTTGCGAAATGGTTTTGATTGGGGTTTGTTGCTGCGGATGATTAAAGCATAAAGCCCTGATTCATTGATAATATTTGCCTCACCTTGACGACCTATGTTTTGCATAGACCGTTCATCATCGTCAAGAATGCTTATTGCCTGTGTCGCGTTTTTGATATCAAGGACGTCACAAACATCCTTTGCAACCCACCATGGATTTCCCGATTCATCCTTGATTACTCTTACCTCTTTTGAATTGTAGTTGAATGGAATAACGTTACTCATTGCGGTATCTCCTGTTGAAATTAAATAAATTGTACTCGGCCTTCAGTATGACCGCTTGTCAATTGTCTGATTCGGTGGTTATTGGCCATTCTATGGGTGCCCTCGGCTATGGGCTTCCATTAACGCGTTTTTAGGGAATCCCAATTCATCCTTCTCCCAATAGCCTTCAGGGCATTCCGCCAGGTTAAGCCCCAGCTTGTCAACCCGGTTACACCATAGGCAAAACGGCATTTCATCAATTTCTTTGTATTGAGCGTAGTCGCAGACAATGCCCAGACAACGGGGGTTCTTCCTGTTCAAGGTTTCTATGATCTCTGTCTTGTGTTCCTTCGCATATTCAACGACATTTTCCCGCTGATCCGCTGAAAGTCGGTTCAGGCCCCATATTTTGATTTTGTCCCCTTTGCCCCCTGCGCCATTTGAAACGTATAGCCCCATACGGGATAAAAAATTGACCGAATTTTTCAAATTGTCACCTCGTTTGGGGTATAGGGGACAATGGGGATAATGGGGGTTTTCAGCTGAAGACCATTGTCATTACTGGCTTTGGAAATGCCCCTACCTTTTACCCCCCAGGGGGTTAAGCGGGGTGAATCGAAGCTGTATTGACGTTTACCCCCTAAACCCCCAATGTCCCCTTTACCCCCTAACCCCCCTAAACCCTCCACCATATATATATATTTTCCTCTCTCTATCTTACTTATGGCGTTGAGCTTTAACAGCTTGGGTAATGTCTTGGTGATATATTTGTAATTTAATCCTGTAATTTCAGATAGTTCCTTTGGCGTGAGTGCTTCTTCGGCATCCTTCAAAGCGTCGAAAAGTGCTTGTTGTTTTTGCGTGTCCTGGACTTCTCCGGCATCGCCCAGCAACTGCCATGACATGAACTCGGGATCAAATTTTAAAGCAAATTCCGCCGCCTCAACGTCCCGCCCGTTGATATGAAGAACGGCATCCGCTTGTCCGGTTTTCCTTGCCAATGCGAGCAGGCCATCGGCCGCGCCTGTAAGTCCCAGGCTCCCGCTGAAGGTATCCATTATGTCATCGGCTTCCATTTTCCTTAAATGGTGGATCAATAGAATGGTGACGGTGTATCTGTCGGCAAGGCTCTTGATTTCCGCCACATGCTGATAGTCCACATCATACAAGCTTTTAT
This sequence comes from Desulfobacterales bacterium, assembly GCA_028704555.1. NCBI lineage: Bacteria > Pseudomonadati > Thermodesulfobacteriota > Desulfobacteria > Desulfobacterales > Desulfobacterales bacterium. The sequence goes on along the minus strand of JAQWFD010000001.1, from coordinate 129,946 downwards.
TCGCTCCGCGGTCAGTCGGTCTGAATTTTGCCAGGGTGTCAATAATGACAAGCCTTGTGTCTCCATGTTTTTTGATTTCCGTTTCCAGGAGTTCAAGGCCGCCTTTATCCGCCCTCGGCCACTCCGTAAACAAATGCAGTTTATTTGATGCTTTTCCGCCGTGCCGTAACATTTGCCGTAAGCGTTGCTGAAGGCGTCGCGGGGTATCCTCTAATGCAAGATAGATAACCGATCCCATTTCAACGTCGATTTTTCCCAATGCCTTGCCCCCGGATGAAACGGCAATGCCTGTGTTCAGTGCAAAAATAGATTTGCCTTGTTTGGGTTTGCCGCCCAGGATGTTCAACCCCTCCGGTAAGATATCGGGTATGGCCCACTTGATTTCTGGAAAGACAATATCCATCAACTCTGAGGCGTTGTAACCTTTTGGCACATCCGGTCCTTTTGCTGATTTTTCCAGCTGTCTCTTGACTTCCTCAACCCCCTCCTCAGTTGCAAGATCGTTGAAGTCACTCAATTTGGCTTTTCCCTTCTTAAATTCAGGAACGGCAACTTCCGCCCCGGTTGCCTTTGCTGCTGCTCGTGCCGCTGTCAATCCCGGATTACCGGGTTTCGTTTGGTCGTTGTCTGCCGCGATAACAATTTTTGAATTAGGATATTTTTTACGGATCGCCGCGGCCACTGGTTTCAGATTGCCACAATCGAATGAACAAACGGTATGCCTTCCTGTTGCCTGGTGGATGCTTGCGCTGGTCGAGAATCCTTCGCAGATATAAACGGTTTCGGTGCTGCCAGGGATCTCAAAGAAAAAGCCCTGCTTCGCGCCGTTTTTCAAAAATCGCTTTTCTCCGTCTGGCGTGATCCGTTCTATCGTGTGAATCTTGCCGTCCGCATCCCTGGCAGGGACCACAAGCCGCCCTTGCTCATCGACTTTGACACCATAAGGCTGAACCTGTTTTCGTTTGAGATAGGGGTGCTCCTGCGTTGCCGGTGACGCTGCCTCCCATATCTTCAAGGCTTCCTGTCGGGCTTTCCCGTGGATCTTTTTTTGCTCGGCATCGCGCCGTTGCTTCTGCGCTTCGATATGCCGGGTGTACTCGGCCCGTTCAGGCTGTGTCATTTCACTTTGGTTTTTTTCACACCAAGTAAACGACGCCCCGGTTTTCCAATCCCCGTAGCTTCCCGCCGGGATTCCGTCCAAGTGAAGCACATACCAGGCATCAGGATTATTTCGGTCCTCTGGCTTGAACCTGTGGAGTTCGTCATCCGGTATGATTTCAGTTTGGCAGCTGATCCCGTTTTCCAGCATCGCCGCCCGTAAGGCTTCAATAGTGTCTTGCATATTTACAGGCTTTCGGTTTGGATTTTTCTGCTCTCCATGAATTCAATCACGTCGTCATGTAGGTAGCGAACAGACCTCCCAATTTTGCAATAGGGAATGCCTCGCCGATTATGTCTGTCGTTTCTCAGAGTTGGAAGCGCCCGGCCTGTGATTTCTGACACTTCCCTTTCGTGTAAATACTTGGCAAATTTCTCATCCATCGTTAAAACTCCGTGTTAAGTGGTAAAAAAACAAAAAACCCTATAATCAACTGAATGACTACAGGGTCTCATAGGTAAAGAAATTTTAACAGCTCACGAGGTGAACTTGCTAAATATATAACATGCTTGAATTAATGAATATTTAACAGGTTCACTTTTTTGGCACGGAACCTGGCTTCCATTTCTTTGATCTCTTGAAAAGATCGCGTTTGTTTTTTGCTTCCGAAAAGCCTCTTGTCGTCACTATTTTCATTAGCAGCGTGCCGATGAACTCCTCATGTGGCTTGTCTCCAAAGTCGTAAAGGTCCAATTCTGATAGAAAGCTCTCCCGCACATCCGGGAACCGCGACTTGTCCTTTCTGTAAATATCGAGTGCGGCTTCCTTTCTCTTCTCCTTAATTTGCGGTTCGCCTCCTGCCTTCAGGCCTATACCCGCGTGCTCTTTAATTCCGAGGTAAATTTCATCAGCCTGTGGACGGATACTTTTCAACAGCAGATCAAGCGGATCTAATTTTTCATAAAGAATAATTTTGGTATTCTCATCGACCTCGGCACTCCATTGTTCTCCAATATCTATGCGGTCAAAATACCACTCATCCGCAACGGCATGCTCCTGGCCGTCGGAGTAAACTGTTTTCAAGTCCCTGAGAAAGCATGATTCATCAAAGGGATCTGCCACTTGCATTTGAAAATCATGAAAATAGGGTGCCAAATCTCTGTCGCTATCGTCAATTTCCGGTGTTTCAAAAATTATTACATATTGAATATCTTCGGAAACGCAATAGGTCCTCTGGATGGTTATTCGTTGAATAAACTGGTAATATCGCGCCCACCTTTCGGCGCAAGCACTCAGTGCCTCTATGTTTAGAAGGGGGTAATTATTTGAGATAGAACGTGTAGCCATTTTTTATGCCTCCTGTGGCACTCCTGGTATTAGACCCCGGGGAAAACCGGCCAGGTTATCCGGTCTTGTCGGTTCCGGTGATCAGCCGGACCCTATCCCCTGAAAAGTGTTATTTTCGATGTTCCTCTATGTTAACGACCTGCTCAACATCCTTTTTAGCTGCTGCCTGGCTGATGATATCCCCGGCCACATTAGACGCTTGCTTGAGGGACTCATCTCTGAGGTGTGCATACCTTTGTGTCATTCGCGGATCTTTATGTGTGAGTAACCGCTGGATTTTATACAAGTCAACTTCGCCAGAACCCGCCAGAATAGAAGCGAAAGTGTGCCGCAAGCCGTGAAGGGGTCGGAAATCCTTAGGAAGTCCGGCCGCTTTTTTGATCTTATTGACCGAGTGACTGACGCTAACCCGCTGTTCCCCGTGTTTGTTCGGAAACACAAACGCGCTTTCCGTTCGGGGATGCTTTTCTAAAATCCGCTTAGCATCTTCACTTAACGGCACAGTTTGGCTTTTCCCGCCTTTGGGTTCAACGATTTTTATGAAGCCTCTGTTAAGGTCAACATCCTTCCATTTTAGTTTGAATAGCTCGCCGCGCCGCATTCCGGTAAACAGAGCCATTTTCATAAGGTTTGCGATTTGAATATCATCATGCTCATCAAGGACTTGCAAAAGCTTTGAAAGTTCCTCCTGTGTTAGATTTTCTGTTTTTTGATTGTCAACTGTTGGTTTTTCGATATGAAAGGGTATTCCGGCACATAGGTTTTTTTTGAATCCAAAGTTGGCTATCCAGGTCAGTAAATTCAGAACGTGCTTGACGGTTTGAGGGGACTTGGTTTTGAGTAACCTGATTCGAAGCCTGTCAACCTCTAAAGGGATGATTTCAGAAGGCTCTTGATTGCCGAATTTTGCTTTTAGATATTTTTCGAACCTGTTGAGGTCGGTAACTTTAGATTTGCCGTCCGGCCTACCGTTGAAATATTCAGCCGCCAATTTGTCCAAGGTCCATTTCCCAGCTTCAGCCGCTTTCTTTGCGTCTTCAGCTTCTCGTTTTTCACGATTTGATAGGTCGCCTTCAATTCTATTTGCTCGGATTCTCGCCGCCACTGCGGGTGTCATCGCATCTTGAAGCTGCCGTCCTGCCTTCTCCTCGATCATTTTTCCATGCTTTCGATACCGAATATTGTAAATCCGTTCTGGTTTTCCGCTGGCAGATTTGCCGATAGTATAGAAGACTCCAGGATATTTTGTCTTAAATCGTTTGGCTGCTGGCATAGGGTTCCTCCTTTGGTTGGATTTTCTACCCCACACTATACCCCACACCTACCCCACAAATCAAGGTAAATATTGATAAGCCAATATAAACGACAAACGATTAAGGTCCTTGATTTATATAGCTTTACAGCTATAAAGATAAATAGAGGTAAAAGTATTTTTTCGGCCTCTCACGCCGGTAACGCGGGTTCGACCCCCGCTGGGACCACCAAAAGAAAATAAAAAGTCTGGCAGCATTGCCGGGCTTTTTTTGTTTTTATAGAAAAGCGCCGCTCCTCCCCTGCTTTTCCCGCAAGCGTTAATAAGGCCAGGGTAAAACTATTGGCTGATTCAACCTGTCTGCGCTATATTTTTCTTATCAGACCGTTATCCGTAAATGAGTAATACCGGTTCATCGTTCATCGAAATAATGATGTGCTCGTGAATTGTTATGCCCACTGTCTCTTATCTCTGACGCCTGAACGATTCTCCTGGCAGGTCATCAGGGGATGGCCTCGGCTCGTTGCTCGGATGGCTATGAAAAAGAATCATCGATGCCGAATTGGCTGCCGATGGTAAACGATATTCAGGCCGACAATTTCGTTTCCGGCACTCAACAGAATTTTGTATAATTTACATTAAAATAACTACTCAAGTGATTACAGAAATATTTATGCAATGATCTACCGCTCTGAATAAATGACTTGCAATTTGTGAAAAATCATGAAATAAAAAATGTTAAACGATCCCGGTGGTAACTAAAATTAGTAAAACATACTGATAATATTTCTAATATTGCACGAAAACTTTACGATTTTTGTCAATTAGACTATTGAGGGTATTTTTACAAATTTTTCTGACCAGAACTTATTCAGCATAAAAAGTTCAAAATATTACTGTCGGAGAATAGAAAGATAGCGGATATTCCAGCGCCATTCGGATATCCGTAATTATATTTTATGATGATGGTTTGAGATGTTAACCAATCAACAAAGGAGAACCTTGCTATGGTAGAATTTGCGTATCAGGAGATGTTTCCTCTTTCAGAGGACACTACTGAGTACAGGCTTTTAACAAAAGATTATATTTCAGTCTCAACCTTCGAGGGTAAAGAAATATTAAAAATTGAGCCTGAAGGCCTTACCATGCTCGCAGAGGAAGCATTCAGAGATGTATCTCATCTTTTAAGACCCGCTCACATGGTCCAACTGAAAAAGATTCTGGATGATCCTGAAGCTTCAGACAATGATAAATTTGTCGCGCTTGATATGGTTAAAAATGCAGTAATTTCAGCTGAATTTGAGTTTCCGATGTGTCAGGATACCGGTACGGCTATTATCGCTGGTAAAAAAGGGCAGCAGGTATGGACAGGGTTTGATGAAGAAGAGGCACTGTCAAGAGGCGTTTTCAATACTTATACCCAATGTAATCTTAGATATTCCCAGAATGCTCCCCTGAACATGTATGACGAAGTCAATACGAAATGTAATCTGCCTGCTCAGATTGATCTTTATGCGGTAAAAGGAGATGCGTATAAATTTTTATTTGTGGCTAAAGGCGGTGGCTCGGCCAATAAAACATATCTCTATCAGGAAACAAAGGCAGTCCTGAATCCTGAGACGTTAGAAAAATTCGTACGGGATAAAATGAAAACGTTGGGAACCGCTGCTTGTCCTCCTTATCATCTTGCATTTGTTATTGGCGGAACATCGGCTGAAACAAACCTGAAGATAGTCAAGTACGCATCAACAAAATATCTGGACAGTTTGCCCACATCCGGAAATGAGGGCGGGCGAGCATTCAGAGATCTGGAACTGGAAGAAAAGATTCTGAAAATAGCTCAGGAACTTGGAATTGGTGCTCAGTTCGGAGGAAAGTATTTTGTCCATGATGTCAGAGTGGTACGGTTGCCCAGGCATGGTGCTTCCTGTCCTATTGGAATGGGGGTCAGTTGCAGCGCGGACCGAAATATTAAGGCTAAAATAACCAAGGACGGTATTTTTCTGGAAAAGCTGGAAAGAGACCCTGCCAAATACCTTCCTGAGCCCACAACAAGTGAAGACGATGCGGTGAAAATCGATTTGAATCAGCCAATGGATCAGATACGCGCCATATTGACGAAATATCCTGTGGCAACGCGTTTGTCCCTGACTGGTAAAATTATTGTTGGTCGGGATATCGCCCACGCGAAGCTCAAAGAAAGATTGGACAGGGGCGAAGATCTTCCTCAGTATTTAAAAGACCATATTATTTATTATGCCGGCCCAGCGAAGACCCCGCCGGGTTACGCATCCGGATCTTTCGGACCTACCACGGCTTCACGGATGGATCCTTATGTTCCTATTTTCCAAGCCTTAGGGGGCTCCATGGTGATGCTCGCAAAGGGCAATCGATCACAGGTCGTAACCGATGCCTGCAAAAAATACGGGGGATTCTATCTTGGTTCCATCGGAGGACCTGCCGCTCGGTTGGGGAAAGAATGCATTACCGATGTCAAAGTGCTTGAATATCCTGAACTGGGAATGGAAGCCATTTACGAAATTACGGTTAAAGATTTTCCGGTATTCATTCTCGTCGATGACAAAGGAAATGACTTTTTTGAAAATCTGCTGTGATACCGGAGCTGGAAGCCGTTGAGAATTATCAAATCAATAGGTTATAGTTATTCTTGAAAAACGCTAAGGAAATAAAATTTAACTGATACTGATACAAACAGAATTATCAGAAATTAATTTTTGTTGGCGTTTATCATTAGTTTGCCGCAAATCATATGTGTTTGAGGCGATGAACTTTAAGACCTAACAATAAAGGAGCAGTTCGATGGCAAAAAAATTTAAGACAATGGATGGAAACACCGCTGCGGCATATGTAGCATATGCGTTCAGCGATGTGGCAGCCATTTATCCGATTACCCCTTCTTCAGTGATGGCGGAATTGCAGGATGAATGGGCAGCAAACGGACTGAAAAACGTGTTTGGACAGGAAGTTCTGGTTCGACAGCTTGAATCTGAAGCAGGTGCGGCGGCTGCGGTTCACGGATCACTGGCAGCGGGTGCTTTGACCTCGACATTTACGGCGTCTCAAGGCCTTCTCTTAATGATACCGAATATGTATAAAATGTCCGGCGAACTTCTGCCCGCAACGTTTCATATCTCAGCACGTTCGGTTGCAGGACATGCGCTGAATATTTTTGGCGACCATACAGACGTTATGGCGGCAAGGCCGACAGGTTTTTGTCAGATCGCATCCGGTTCAGTCCAGGAAGTAATGGACCTTGGCACGGTTATGCATTTGTCTGCGATCGAGTCCAGTTTGCCGTTTATTCATTTTTTTGATGGATTTCGTACATCCCATGAAATTCAGAAAATTGAATTGATTGATTATGCGGAAATGAGCGAATTACTCAATTGGGCCAAGGTCGCCGAATTCAGAGCCCGGCAGCAGAATCCGGAAAAGCCGGATCTCAGAGGCACGGCTCAGAATCCGGATATTTATTTCCAGGGGATGGAAACCGGTAATCCGTATTATGATAAAGTGCCCGCCATTGTCCGCGAAAACATGAGAAAAGTCAGCGAACTGACCGGGCGTGAATATAAGCCATTTCAGTATGCGGGGCATCCTGAGGCAGATAAAGTCATCATGGCCATGGGATCGTCAACTGATACTATTGAAGAAGTCATCAAAAATGAAGTGGCACGGGGAGAAAAGATCGGTCTGGTCAAGGTTCGTCTGTATCGTCCGTTTGTTCCGGAATATATGTTCGAAGCCATTCCGTCCACAGCCAAGACCATTACCATTCTTGACCGGGTTAAAGAAAAAGGCGCTCTAGGAGATCCTCTGTATCAAGACGTGAGTACGGCTTTCTTCGAAGCCGGAAAGTACCCGACTCTTGTGGGCGGACGTTACGGCCTCGGATCCAAGGACTTCCAACCGGGGCAGGTCAAGGCCGTAATTGAAAATATGAAATCCGTGAAGCCGAAAAATCATTTCACGGTTGGTATTATTGATGATTTGACCAACACCTCTCTTGATGTGCCGAAAGGTTATGTTTCGGCTCCAGAAGGAACTGTCCGTTGTAAATTCTGGGGCCTTGGCGCAGATGGAACCGTTGGCGCCAACAAGGAAGCTATTAAAATCATTGGTGATAACACCGATATGTTTGCGCAGGCCTATTTCGCATATGATTCGAAAAAATCCGGCGGGGTTACCATCTCTCATCTTCGGTTCGGTAAAACAGCAATTCAGTCCCCGTATCTGATTGCCAACGCGGATTACGTTGCTTGTCATAATCCGGCCTATGTCAATATCTACGATATGGTCGGTGACGTGATCAATGGCGGTACATTCGTACTGAACTGCCCGTGGAGCGTTGAGCAGATGGAAACCGAACTTCCGGCTGAAATGCGTCGCGCTATTGCCAGAAAGAAAATCAAGTTCTATACCATCGATGCGGTTAAAATTGCAGCAGAGGTAGGCTTGGGCGGTCGAATCAACATGATTATGCAGACAGCGTTCTTCAAGCTGGCCAAAGTAATTCCGGTTGACGAGGCCATTGTCCTGCTGAAGAAATCTATCCAGAAGGCTTACGGTAAGAAGGGCGACAAGATCGTCAAAATGAATACCGACGGTGTGGATAAGGCTTTGACAGGCGTTGCTGAGATTAACTATCCCGAATCCTGGGCGGATGCAGAAATTGTACCGGCCCCTGAGAAAGATCAGCCTGATTTTGTTAAAAACGTTCTTTATCAAATGCAGATTCAGAAGGGTGATGAGCTGCCCGTCAGCGTATTCTCCAAAGATGGTATTTTCCCAGTTGCATGTTCAAAATATGAAAAACGCGGTGTGGCCATCTTGATTCCCGAATGGATTCAGGAAAATTGTATCCAGTGTAATCAGTGCGCCATGGTCTGTCCGCATGCGGCCATCCGACCGGCACTGCTGACTGACGAGGAAGTGGCTGCGGCTCCGGCCGAATTTAAGACCATTAAGGCCATCGGTAAAGAGCTTAAAGGCTATAATTTCCGTATGCAGGTCGATGCGCTTGACTGCATGGGTTGCGGAAGCTGTGCAAATATCTGTCCGGCAAAGACCTCCGCGCTGGAGATGAAGCCGCTGGCCACGCAGACTGAAGCACAGGTACCCAACTGGAACTACTTTGAAACTCTGCCGGTGCGTGACAATCTGATGGATCGGGGCACCGTGAAGGGCAGCCAGTTCTATCAGCCGCTTCTTGAGTTTTCTGGTGCCTGTGCCGGATGCGGGGAAACGCCTTACACCAAATTGCTGACCCAGATGTGCGGTGAGCGGATGGTAGTTGGAAACTCCACAGGGTGTACGTCCATATGGGGTGGCTCACCTCCGATTCCGTACTGCACCAACAAGGAAGGTTTCGGTCCTGCATGGGCCAACTCCCTGTTTGAAGATTCCGGAGAATTCACTTATGGTATGTTTTTAGGGCATGTCCAGCAGAGAGCCAAACTGGCGGATCTGGCCGAGCAGGCCTTGGCTACCGATATTGATGCGGAAGTCAGGGGCGCACTTCAGGGACTGCTGGATAATTTCAAGGATGCGATCGGTTCCAAAAAATATGGTGATGAGCTCAAAGCCCTTCTGCCGAAATATCCGGGCAATGCCCTGCTGCAGGAAATTTTGAGTTTTAAAATGCTGTTTACCAAAAAATCCTACTGGGTATTTCTGGGTGACGGTGCTGCTTATGATATCGCGTTTGGCGGTATTGACCATGTTATGGCATCCGGTGAGGATGTCAATGTCCTCGTGTACGACACTGAGGTATATTCCAATACCGGTGGCCAGTCCTCCAAAGCCACGCCGACCGGATCGATTGCCAAGTTTGCTGCATCCGGTAAAAAAGTCACCAAGAAGGATCTGGGCGGCATGATGATGACCTACGGCTATGTCTATGTGGCCAGCGTTTCCATGGGCGCCAATAAACAGCAGCTGGTCAAGGCTTTCAAGGAAGCGGAAGCCTATGATGGGCCTTCACTTGTTATGGCCTATGCACCGTGTATCAACCATGGCATCAAGAAGGGAATGGGCAAGAGTCAGTTGGAAGCCAAACTGGCAGTTGAGTCTGGTTACTGGCCGTTGTACAGATTCAATCCCGATCTGAAGAAAGAAGGAAAAAATCCGTTTATTCTGGATTCAAAAGAACCCGATGGTACTCTTCAGGAATTCCTCTCTGGCGAAGTGCGTTACGCCTCTCTGGAAAAACTCTTCCCAGAAGAATCCAAGAAATTGCGGGCACGCATTGAGACAGAATATATGAATCGCTATCAGGCGTTGAAAGTAAAGGCTGAGTAAGGCAGTTCTGAGCCCTTATTTGTCTTTATGTGCGATGATTGATTAAAAAAGGCCGTCTGCAGCTGCAGACGGCCTTTTTAATATGAAAAATTATCTGATGAGAATCCGGGCTCAAATTAAAGGCAGAGAAATATTTCTGGGGCAGAGGGTCTATAATAACGAATATAAAAATACCTTCAAGGTTCTTGCAGGTCTTGTGTATGTGTGACGTGAGGCAGGGCCAGTTCTTTTTTCAGGAGTTTCAACGATGTTTCCAGATGTTTGAATGAAAACACCTCCACGGACATGATCCCCTTGTACCGGTTTAATATATTCCATATTAAATTTAGTTCGTTTTCAGACAGGTTATTTAACGCCACGTGATCCTGCCGGTTTTCAATTCCGTGGAGATGAATGATGGTGGTGATATCCGCATACCGGTTGAATGCGTCATTTACATTGTAGCCGAAGCGCATCAGATGCCCGATGTCAAGGCATACGGACAGGTTCAGCTCTTTTACGACCGGTTCTGCCCATTTAAACGGATACGCCAGGGTTTCGATTGAAATCTTTCTGCTGTCAATGCCTGATGTCAGTATATGATTCATCCCTTCACAGATGTTTTCCTGCCATGCCTTAATATGACCGGATTCACAGCCGGCCTCATTGTATGGAAGATGAAGGGTCAGGGTGCTCGGCCACAGCGGGGCGGTCAGTTCGATGACGTGGCGGATGGCATCAGCGGCATGAGCGCGCTTTGTCGGATCAGTATCATCCAGTGGAACATCATAGGGCAGGTGGACATTGAAGGTGATATCAAAATCGTCAGCAAGAAGGCAAAGCTCAGAGATGTCTTTTTTCGATGGCAGACTGGCCGCGGCGCTTTCAAACATGAGCAATTCGATTTCATCCACGTAAGGGGCCAGCATTCTGACATTATTGGCATACGTGTCCGGATAAATAAATGACGTGGTGGCCAGCCTGAACGGGAACAGATTCCTGTACGATTCGGACAGTGCCGGATAGGGCAACCTGGTTTTCAAATGATACTCCGCTATAGTTGATAAGATAAAGCTGTTGGCCGGTTTAAAAAATCAAGTCTGTCGTATTTATTGATATTGAGCTTTGGCACCTCCGCCTTCAGCTATATCTGAGCTTGTCATAACTTTTTGACAGTACAGAAAGTTTCCTGCCGATGGTTTTTTTGAAGAATAATTTATGCAAAGTATATAACACCGGCAATGATCAGCCACAAGGCTGCTCCCCAGAATATGGAAGACAGAAGCATCAGATCGCATGCCCTTTTGATATGGGCGGTTCCGGTTTCTCCAAAATCCTCTCCGATGAACGGCTTGGTAACCAGTATTCCATGATAAAAATTGGGGCCACCGAGTTTAACGCCCAGTGCGCCGGCAAATGCCGCCTCCGAATATCCGGAATTGGGACTGGAATGGTTTGCGCCTTCTTTCCATGCAGTTTTAAACGAGACCGCGCCCTTGCGATTGATCAGCTGGGCGGCCAGTGCAATTAGCGGAACGGAAAGGCGTGCCGGGAGATAGTTCAGAATGTCGTCAATTCTGGCCGATACGGTTCCAAATTCCCGGTAGGTTTCATTTTTATAGCCGACCATGGAATCCAGGGTGTTGACCATCTTGTAGGCCATTGCCAGCGGCGCCCCGCCAATGGCGGCAAAAAAGAGGGGAGAGATGATCCCGTCGACAAGATTTTCAGCAACGGTTTCAACAGAAGCCCTTGCCACACCGTTTTCATCAAGCGATTTGACATCCCGGCCGACAATCAGAGATACTTTCTGCCTGGCATCGTCCAGCTTGTTCTGGCTGAGAGCGGCTGACACGACCATGGCTGCCTTTTCTAAAGATCGGATTGAAATGCAAAAATAGATCAGCACCATTTCGATCATTATTTTCAGTACCGGATGAATAAGATACGCAACCTTGAGGATGAGATACGTAGCCACCCAGGTGCAGAGAATCAGAAACAGGGCAAAAAGTCCTCCTGAGATGGTGGGCTTGATCGGAATTCCCCTGAAATCCGGCTCAACCGCACTGATCGCTCTTCCCATCCATCTGACCGGATGGGGCCATTCGGGAGGGTCCCCCAGAAGAAGATCAAGAACAAACACAGCCGGAAGTACATACAAAAAATGATAATAATCCATACCGCTTCTCCCTGGTTGGGTGTTAATTGTTATCTGTTATTGGTGAGCAGCTTTGTTTCCTTCTGTGTGCTGCTTGCTCTTTAGTAAGGCCATGAGCCTTTCCGCTGCCATGCGGTTAATTTCCGGTGTTTTCATGGAAATCCGGATGTAACGGTTTGTCAGACCCCTGAAATTGGAGCAGTTTCGGATCAGCAGTTTGTGGCGGGCCAGCGCCGTGCAGACATCTTCTGCGGTAAAACTGCCGGAAAGCCTTGCCAGCAGAAACGAGGTGACGCTTGGAAAAAAATGGATCCCGGATACGTTTTGAAACGTGTCCAGAAACATCTGCTTTTCGGCCTCGATCAGCTGCCGGGTGTTGCAGATAAACGCATCGATGGATCCGGTTTGTGCCATCAGATATCTGACGGCGTCCTGAGCCAGGCTGTTGGCGCTCCATGGGAGTGCATAGGGGGCTAACGTGCTGATGATCTCAGGCCGGGCAATCAAAAAACCGATTCTCAGTCCCGGCAGTCGGAATATTTTTGACATGGAGTTGAGAATGATCGCATTCGAAAAGGGTGAATGAATCATTGAGTGCATTTCAGGCTTTTTTACAAAGGGCAGGTAGGATTCATCAATGACAAAGCGCGTGTCCGGGTGTGACCGGCAAAGCTGTTCAAGGTCAGGTGCGGGGATCAGCGTGCCGGTTGGGTTGTTGGGATTGCAGATAAATACCAGATCAGCGTCCCCGATCGAAGATGAGATCGCGTCAGCATCGTGAATCAGGTCCCGACTATCGTCGGCAAGGATAAAGTCGCAGGGCACCTGATTCAGGTGGCAGGCATCGGCATAGTCCGCATAGGTCGGTCCGAGAATCAGCGCCTTTCGGGCAGAAAGCGCCCGGGGCAGTGTATAGATGAACTGGGTGGTACCATTTCCGGCAAGCACCCGGTCCGGATCGATTCCGTGACGGATCGCAAATGCGGCGACCGCACCTTCAGCGTCAACTTCGGGAAGGGCGGTGATGGTGTCCAGATGCGCTTTGAGACAGTCAATCAGCCCGGGCGGAGGGCCTATGGGGTTGACATTGCTGCTCATATCGATAATGTCTGACGGCTCGCAGCCCAGCGAGGCTGCCAGTGCGTAAATATTTCCGCCGTGGCCGTTAATCATGATATTCCTCCCGCTGAAATCAGTAGAAAAAGCAAGGATTCGGTGATTTCCGACATTGCCCCCAGCATGTCGCCGGTAATACAGTCCATACGGTTTTTGTAATAGAGAAGGGTCAGCCCCGTGATGGCTATGAACAGGAAATTGAGCCACAGTGCTTGCCAGCCCAGAAACAATGACAGGCATACGGGTATCAGCAAGGCCCAAAATGCGGAAAACGGCAGGGGGGTGTTGAAAAAATCGTGGCCGGTGCCTTCGGGCCTGCCGTAGGGCAGGAACCGGATGCCGAAAATCATGCTGGCCCTGGCATAGGACGGTATGATCAGGAGCAGAAGCCACCGGTGCTCCTGAATACTGTAAATGCCGGCCCATTTGGTCAGCAGCGCGCAGACAATGGCGACCAGCCCCATCACTCCGATGCGGCTGTCTTTCATGATCGCCAGTGCCTTTTCCCGGTTTCGATAATTATACAGCCCGTCTGCGGTATCTCCCAGACCATCCATGTGAAATGCACCGGTCAGCACAATCAGGAAAATGACATCGAGGAGCGAAGTGACCGGTGCGGGCCAGAAGGCAGATGCAATATGGTCAAAACCGGTAACGGCAATTCCAAGGATGATCCCTGCCACCGGGAAAAACGGAATCATGGCCCGGGGATTGAACGGCACCTGCTTGCCGATGGGCAGTATCGTGATAAACTGTATGGCGGAAATCAGTGAGTTCATAATAGTCAGTCTCTTGAGTCTTGAGTCGTGAGTCGTGAGTCATCTGCCTTCAGTCCTCAGTCCTCAGTCCTTCGTCCCCTATCCCTTTATCTTCACCGGAATTCCGGCAACGGTCCAGATGACCCTGTCGGCGCAGGCGGCCACTTTCTGGTTGGTAAAGCCTGCGGCATCCCGGAACAGTCGTGCCAGCGGGTTTTCAGGCACTATTCCGGCGCCGACTTCATTGGACACCAGAATGACCGGGCACCGGGCCTGATCCAGTGCTTTGGTGAGGCGGTCGATGCGGATCATGATCTCATCCAGGTCGCGGGTTTCCATCATCAGGTTGCTGATCCACAGGGTCAGGCAGTCGATTAGCAGAAGATTCCCCGGATGGCCATGGGTGCCGATGATCTCGGGCAGTCTGACCGGTTCCTCCACAGTAATCCAGCTGTTGCTTCTTTCCTGCTGATGGCGGGTGACACGCTGTTTCATTTCATCATCATGAGGGACGCATGTGGCCACATAGCAACGCTGATCTGCCGAAATCTGTTCGGCCAGTTCCAGTGCATGGCGGCTTTTGCCGCTGCGACATCCGCCGATTACAAAAATAATGTCTTTCACTGCGCTTCTCCGTTGTGATAGCCGTGAGTCAGTTCATTCATGATGCGCCGGGTGTCAATGTGCGTTTTAAAATGTGCGGCAAGAAGATCGTACTGGGTATCCCTGGCTGCAGGGCCATAAGCGGCCGATACCGGAACATCTGACAGACCGATTCGGGTCAGCCATTGCCGGGTAATATCCGGAGAATCAAACAGCCCGTGCATGTAGGTGCCCATGATGTTTTCATTCGGAGAAATACAGCCGTCTTCCATCAAGACGGAAGCTCCGTTCCGCTCCTTCACCTGAAACATGACGCGGCCGTCAAATCGCTGGGTTTGTCCCATGTGAATTTCATATCCGGTGCCCTCAAACCCGTCCCATGAAAATCGGGAGAGGGTAGTGGTCTTGGGTGCTTTCAGGATGGTTTCAATTGGAAGCAGCGCGAGCCCCCGGGTTGTCCCCGGAGAGCCTTCGAGTCCTTCGGGGTCAATTACGTTGCTGCCCATCATTTGATATCCGCCGCATATTCCCAGAATATGGCCCCCTTGTTCAGCATAAGCGTTCAGTTCACATGCCCATCCGGTTTGATGCAGCCACCGGAGATCATGACATGTATTTTTTGACCCGGGCAGGATGACTGCGTCAAACAGTGAAAGCTCCTGTACCTTCTCGATGAAATGAACGTGAAGAGCCGGGATGCTGAAAAGCGGATCAAAATCGGTGAAATTAGATATATGTGGGATGCGGACAATGGCGATTGCCGGCCGGATGATCGCTGCGCGGGATACTTTTTCAGGATTTTCAATAATAACCGAATCCTCGGCCTCGATCGTGATATGCCGGTACCAGGGCAAAACTCCCAGAACAGGCTTTTTCGATGTCTGTTCGATCCAGCGGGTGCCGTCTTCAAACAGGGTGAGATCACCCCGGAACCGGTTAATAATAAAGCCTTTTATCCGATCCCGGCAATGCTCCGGAAGGCACGCCAGGGTGCCGATGAGCTGGGCGAAAATTCCGCCCCGGTGGATGTCTCCCACCAGAATTACCGGCGCTTCGGCATATTCAGCCATTTTAAAATTTACGATGTCATGGGACATCAGGTTGACTTCGGCACACGAGCCGGCACCTTCCAGAATGACCATGTCATACTGGCGGCGAAGCCGATCCAGCGCATCGCAGGCAGCATTAATCAGATGCGTCTTGTATTGGTGATACTCTCTGGCGGTACGGTTGTTGAGGGCCTGGCCCATCAGGATCACCTGTGCGCCCACATCGCTGGTGGGCTTGAGCAGAATTGGATTCATGTCCACGTGAGGGGCAATCCGGGCCGCTTCGGCCTGGACGATCTGGGCCCGGCCCATCTCAAGTCCTTCAGGCGTTACCCCGGAATTATTGGACATGTTCTGGGCCTTGAACGGCGCAACGCGCATGCCATTGTTGACAAAAAGCCGGCACAAAGCGGTTACGACAATGCTTTTGCCCACATCGGAACCGGTTCCGAATACGGCGATGCAAGGCGCTTTGGCAGATGGATTATTTTTCGATTCCAACTCTGGCCTGGACCCCTTTCTGGTAATAGTGCTTGATCTCTTTCATTTCGGTTACCAGGTCTGCTTTTTCGATTACCTTTGGATCCGCGCCCCGCCCGGTGATGACAAGCTCCATATGTTCCGGCTTTGCGTCAATGATGTTCAGCAGCTCTTCGACGGGAAACAAACCGCACATGACCGCCACATTTCCTTCTTCCATGATCACCACATCATGCTCGTCGGCGGCAATGATCGATTTGATTTTTTCAAGGCCGGCAAGGGCGGATTTGATTTCTTTCGGTGAGGGTTTGCCTTTGATAAATTCGCCCAAGCCGAACTGCTCTATGGTGATAAGGTCCGAAAAACGTTGAAGCGCCTTGATTTCGCTGTAGTCGCCCATTTTGAGGAACTGAGCGATATAGACCTTGAGTCCGGCGCCGGCCGCCCGTATGGACAGTCCCAGAGATGCGGTTGTTTTCCCCTTGCCGTTACCCGTATAGATCTGCACATAACCTTTCATAATCTTTCCTCCTCAGGTCTGTAAGTTGCATTAAAGGTTGTTCAGGAGGTGTCAAATGGCAACACCGTCGGATTATGCCGGTTCAGTCTGCTGTGTCAGTTTTCGGATCAGATCACTTGGCCTGTAATTTTTCCCCAATTTAAGAAAAACCCGGCTGCCCGGTTGTGCAAACGGAACAGATAGCCCATCGTTATCGTATATATCAATGATTTTGTCAGTTTTTGCCGGACCGGAAGTCTCAAGAATTTCTATGGGGTCGCCGTTGAAAATCTTGTTTCTTACCTCAACGGGGGTCAGACCGTCACAGGTGGCCCCGGTTATTTTGCCGCAGAATATATATGGCGATGCTGACTGGCCAAGATCATAATTGGGCATTATCTGGTCCGGGTCTCCAAAATAAAATCCGGTGCAGTAGTGCCGGTTATTTATTTTTAAAAGTTCCTCTCGCCAGTAGGGCTGAACCTGATAGCGGGATGGACTGCGGTACCAGGCATCTATGGCTTCGCGGTAAACCTTTACGACCGATGCCAGATAATTGATTCCCTTCATGCGGCCTTCAATTTTGAACGAATGGATGCCGGCAGCTATCAGTTCGGGAATGTGGTCGATCATGCAAAGATCTTTTGAATTAAAGATATAACTGCCGCGGTCATCCTCTGTGATCGGCATATATTCGCCGGGACGCAGGGCCTCGACTACGGCGTAGTTCCAGCGGCATGGATGACAGCACAGACCGCGGTTGCTGTCACGTTTTGCCATGAAACTGCTCAGAAGACAACGGCCGGAATAGGAAATGCACATGGCGCCATGGACAAATGCCTCAACTTCCATGGCACTCCGGTCAGCGATTTCACGGATTTCTTTCAGGGTCAGTTCTCTGGCAACGTTGACCCGCGAGACTCCGAGCTGCTTCCAGAACAGCGCTGTCCGGTAATTGGTGGTATTGGCTTGGGTACTCAGGTGAACCGGGATGCCGGACATGATTTTAAAGGCTTCCATCAGGATGCCGGGGTCCGAAATGATGACCGCATCGGGGCTGATGTCTCTGAGTGCGTGAAGATAGTCAGTGATGGCGTCTTGTTCGTTATTTCTTGAGTAGACGTTACAGGCCACATAAACCCGGACGTCGTGGTCGTGAGCCAGGGAGACCGCCTGTCTGATTTCATCCCGGGAAAAATTGCCTGAATAGCTTCTCAGACTGAATTCTTTTCCGGAAAGGTAAATGGCATCTGCCCCATAATGAACGGCAATTTCAAGCTTTTCCAGATTTCCGGCCGGCGCCAGAAGCTCGACTTTTTTCGGTGTATGACTCATTAGCAATGTTGAGGGCACTGGCCCGCTGACTCCTCTATGTCCTTGGCTATCCAACAGATCGTATCTATTTAAACATTAAAAAATGCTCGAACAGGGCCTTTTTGCAAATTTAACAGGGATTGAACTTTTTTTCTAACAGATCAGGGGCAAAAATAAAATAGAAATTAAAAAAAGCTGAATCCGTAAAGCTGAAAAGGGTAGTCTGCCGCTTGCTTTTCACCGGGCCTTTGTCATTGATTTAAAAAAGAGAGGTGATTTTGCCCTCCGCCCTCTGATTGCTATTCCTTATTGCTTACGCTCGCTTCGTCAAATGTCATCATGTCACAAAGGACCCGGATCGCCGCTTCGATGATTGTCATGGAAAGGGCGCCACCGCTGCCTTCGCCCAGCCGCATGCCCAGATCCAGAATGGGATCAAGCCCCAGCCAGGCCAGCATTGCCTTGTGACCGGGTTCTTCCGAACAGTGCCCGGCGAACATATAGCCTGCGGAAGCCGGACAGAGGCAGTGGGCGATAAGGGCGCCGGCGGTTGAAATCAGGCCGTCTACTACCACAGGTTTTTGATGGAAGGCTGCTGCAAGGATGGTCCCGGCAATGGCCCCGATTTCAAAACCGCCGATTTTGGCCAGAATATCGAGTCCGTTTTCAGGGTCCGGCTGATTCAGCTCAATCCCGCGTAAAATAGCGTTCTTTTTTTTGATGATTCCCTTGTCATCGAGCCCGGTACCCGGTCCCACCATTTCATCCAGACGCTTTCCGGTAATGACGGATCCGATTGCGGCAGACGGGGTTGTGTTTCCGATTCCCATATCTCCGGTGCCGATAATGTCTGTCCCGTTTTTAAAAAGACGGGAGGCATGTGTAAAGCCGGTCATCAGAGACTGCCGCGCGTCATGGAGGTTCATGGCCGGGCCCTTGGCAAAATTCGAGGTTCCTTTTCTGATTTTTTCAATATGGAGCTTTTCTCCACCGGAAAGGGAATTCGGATCAAGTTCAGGGATGATGCCGACATCAACCACCTGGACCTGAACCCCGACATACGATGAAATGACGTTGATGCCTGCCCCGTCTTTCAGGAAGGTTTTTATCATTTCCCCTGTGACTTCCTGCGGATAGGCGCTGACGCCTTCATCAACGATTCCGTGGTCTGCCGCCATGATCAGGACGGCTTTGTTCCGGACCGACGGCTGAAGGGTCCGGGAGATTCCGCACATCCGTTCGGATATATCGTGAAGCCGTCCCAGTGCACGTGTGGGCATCACCAGTCGGGATGTTCGCGTCCTGGCTTTTTCAATCCATTGCCCGTCTACCGGTTTGATCCCGATAATGATGTCTTCCAATTCAATAATGGATCTGTCCATCGTATGTCCTCCTTTTTTTTGGAAATACAGACCTTAAATATAAAAAAATCCCCAAGCGTATATACGCTTGGGGATTTACCATTTCCACAAGTAGCGGTTGTCTATGGCAGGTCTTCTGGCTATCGGATCAATCTACTGACTGCGCCTTCCCGCAAGGTTGAGACCATGCAGTGGCCTGATGCAGCGTTCGTCCCCGATTACAGCGGCGGGACCGCTTCCGGTTTACACGGAATTCCCTTTTAAGCCCTTGATGGCACCATTTTAAAATTGTGGTGCCCCCGGCAGGAATCGGACCTGCGGCACATGGATTAGGAATCCATTGCTCTATCCACTGAGCTACGGGGGCGGATATTGTCAGCTTTTAATCAACAAAAACGGTCTGTCCCGGATAAATCTTACTGTTTGAAGTCAGATTGTTAATACGCAAAAAACGTTCCAGTGACATGTTATTGTATTGGCATATGCCAAAAGGGTTGTCACCGTTTTTAACACAATAAGTTTTAAGGTTGCCTTTATCGGCCGTTTTTTGATCAGCTGATCCGGGAATATTTAAAACCTGACCGATATAAAGCCGGGTTGTGTTCAATTTATTGAGGTGTTGAATTTTTTGTGTTGTAGTAGCATATCGTTTGGCAATAATCCAGAGAGAATCCCCTCTTTTCACCACATGAGTCGAAGGAATGGAAGATTTTATTGCCTTGTTCCGATCGGAAGGTGCGTTCAGCTCAGATACCATCGTGCCTTTGAAAGGAATTTTAAGTTTTTTCCCTGCAACAATATGGTTGCTTTTTTTAAGATGGTTGACACGCATGATTTTTCTGACACTGGTATGATATCGACCGGCAATTGAAGACAGCGTCTCGCCGTGTTTAACACGATGGTGCACAAACTCTTTTTCAGGGGGAGATGATATGGAAATATTGTCAATCTCGGAAAGTATGATTTCCGCTTTGCCTTTGGGGACTTTTAACGTGTAAGTTTCTTGTGGAAGAATTTTATATCGAAGTTCCGGATTTAGTTGAACGAGCAGTTTTTCGGGTTCTTGAATATGAGCTGCAATATCTTTCAAGCGCATCTGCTTTGCGACGGTTATGGTATCATATTCTAAGGGATCGTCCGACTCTATATCGCTGAATCCATACTTTTCGAGGTTTTTGATGATATGGAGGGTTGCAAGAAATCTTGGAACATATCTGGCCGTTTCCTGCGGCAGTTTTTCATAAAGATCCCAGAAATTATCCAGATAGTTGATATTTTGATTCCGTATCAATTTGAGTACCCGACCTTCGCCGCAGTTATAGGCGGCCAGCACCGTCGTCCAGTCCCCGAACATGTTATGCAGCTCTTTTAAATATGCAATTGCCGCATGGGTTGATTTGACCGGATCCAGCCGTTCATCAGTGAACATATCCCGCGTCAGTCCGAATTTGTAACCGGTTGAGGGGATAAACTGCCATAGTCCAAGTGCTCTGGCTTTGGACAGGGCGGTTACTTTAAATCCACTTTCAATCAGTGGCAGCCATGACAATTCTTCCGGTAATCCGGCTTCTTTGAGCGCTGCGAGAACCGAGGGGCGGAATTGACCGGCACGTTTATAGGACTGAATGAAAAAGTTTTTCTCCTGATGGGTAAAACAATCGATTTCATTTTGTATGTGTTTATTTAAAACCAGTGGGATGGCATTGTGATTTCCGGTTACGACGATATTTCGTGACGCATAGATTTCAAGAATGCGTTTTGAAATCATGAAACGAAGATCTTCTTTTTGTTGAAACAGCTTTGGATCATCATTTGTATCGGCGTCTAAAATTAAGGAATAGGCTTGATCCAGTGACTCTATCGCATTGTCAAAATCACCTTTTTGCCAGTAATGTTGTGATTCTTTGCAGTAGTCCAGTGACTCATCCAATTTGGGCTGAATGAATTTTTCGAAGGGGTTTTCCTCGGTTGCATAGCCGTCTGAGTCCTTTTCCTGATCATTGAATGAGGGCTGAGTACCTGCAGATACTGTCTGGTCTGATGAATCTGAATCGGCAGGGATGCGTTGAGCCTTATCTGGTGCTGCTGCGTTTGTCGCAAGGCAGAATGCCGTGGTCGAATCAATTGAAACTGTCTCGTCTGAAATTGTCTCGTCGATCTGATTTTTTGGCTGTGCCTGGGCATTGCCATTTACCGTCGGTCGGTGGGATTGTTTTGCGCATGCGCTGCAAAGATATATCAGAATAAAGGCTGTAGCTATGAATATCATGAATTTTTTATGCAAAACGGTTCCTTACCTGTAGTGGGTTGGTGAGATCTCATTTAGTTAAAACCATATTTTGTCTGTGACACTAAACAGATGTCTTGAATCTTGTCAAGACCTTATCATTAGTTTATTTTTATCCATAAATTGACTTTTTCCCCAACTTCTGTGTCAATTCTTAAAATGGTTTGCACGGTGTACCTGAGCAACAATTCGTGCAATACCTCGATTTATTGGTCATTTTACAGTCGGGCACAGACTTGAAAATTTAATTTTTGGATACGAAACGGCCGTCAATGACCATCACTTGAAAATAAAATTCACGGGCAACAGGCAAATGTTTATGCTTATCAGTGGTACTGATAAATTATCAGAGATAAGCCTTAGAAAATATGACGATTAGAAATTATTGAATAATATATTATATAACCGGGTATGTCGCGGTTGCAGCCGCGTTCGGGTGGCTAAGCATACAATTAAATAAGCATATAAAAACATATAGCATAAAATTAAATCTTTTGTCGATAAGATCGATCGAGTGTCCGTCGATGAGCCGACAGTGTATACAAAACAATGAAAAAAGTTGGGCCTGATCATAACTGCGGCCACCCTGTCGTACGCCGGCAACGGGCGGGACTCCGAGCCTGCGCACGGCAAAATATGACCGGCAGTTATGATCAAGCCCCAAAAGCTGGATGAAGGTTCTAAAAGGGGTCAACGTGTATTTAAATGGATCGACATGGTCTGCAGATTGAAAAAAAACTTGTTTGCGGATGAAAAAATAGAATATATTAAGGTTGAACTTTTAAAAAAAATCGTGTATAAGCCGCAGGTCGTTAAATAAAACGAATGAATGCAGATGATTCATTTTAGAACAAATAAATTCATAACCGTGTTTTTTTGAGTCAGACTGAAAATTTATCTTGAAACTTTCAGAAAACCTTGATAGTAGTAAATATTTTGAGACGACGGTTATTTCACATTTATTATGGAGCGCCAGCGTAGCTCAGCTGGTAGAGCTACTGATTTGTAATCAGTGGGTCGGGGGTTCGAGTCCCTCCGCTGGCTCCATGGTTTAAAAATATATGGTGGGGTTCCCGAGCGGCCAAAGGGAACAGACTGTAAATCTGTCGGCAAAGCCTTCGGAGGTTCGAATCCTCCCCCCACCACCACTATCCTCATCGCAAGTTGAATGCAGGAGATTTCTTTTTTTGGGAGGGAATCGGTAATACTGCATAGCTTCCCACGAGTATTATGCTGCTTTCTTTATGCTTTGAGGAGCATTCGCGCGAACTGATATAACTTGGCGAGTTAACGCCGTTTTGAAAAGCGGGAGTAGCTCAGTTGGTAGAGCTTCAGCCTTCCAAGCTGAATGTCGCGAGTTCGAGCCTCGTCTCCCGCTCCAGAATAAAAGCGATGAATGTCTTCAAAAAATGCGCTTACATTAAAGTAAGTGGACGCTCCATTAAAGCCCACGTAGCTCAGTCGGTAGAGCGCTTCCTTGGTAAGGAAGAGGTTCACCGGTTCAATCCCGGTCGTGGGCTCCAGTTTAATCTTTGTTTTCTGGATTGTCTTTCCTGCGGAGCGATGACCAGGGAAGACACTGATTTTTAAAAAGACAATAATAGCTTGTATAATAATGACAGGGGAGGAATTGAATATGGCGAAGGCAAAGTATGAGCGGAAAAAGCCTCATGTGAATGTGGGTACCATCGGTCATATCGATCATGGGAAGACGACCTTGACGGCAGCAATTACAAAGCATATGGGCTTGAAGGGGATGGCGGATTTTATTTCGTTTGATCAGATTGATAAGGCGCCTGAAGAAAGAGCCCGGGGCATAACGATTGCGACCGCGCATGTTGAATATGAAACTGAAAAACGGCACTATGCGCACGTCGACTGTCCGGGCCATGCTGACTATATCAAGAATATGATCACCGGAGCCGCTCAGATGGACGGAGCCATACTGGTGGTTGGCGCTGATGACGGACCGATGCCGCAGACCCGGGAGCATATATTGCTGGCTCGCCAGGTCGGTGTTCCCCGGATCGTTGTGTTTTTGAACAAATGCGATATGGTCGATGATGAAGAGTTGATTGAGCTGGTTGAGCTTGAGATGCGAGAGCTTCTGGACAAGTATGATTTTCCGGGAGATGATACTCCGATTATTCGCGGCAGCGCATTGAAGGCACTGGAGAGCGATGATGCCGACAGCGATGCGGCCAAATGCATATTCCAGTTGATGGATGCAATCGACAACTATATTCCTGCGCCGGAACGCGATGTTGACAAACCTTTTTTGATGCCGATTGAAGATGTGTTCAGCATATCCGGACGAGGGACAGTGGTCACCGGCCGTGTTGATCGGGGGATTATCAAGGTCGGAGAAGATGTGGAGATCGTTGGAATCAGGCCGACTGTCAAGACGGTATGTACCGGAGTGGAGATGTTCCGCAAACTTCTGGATGAGGGACAGGCCGGAGACAACATTGGTGTCCTGCTTCGGGGGACCAAGAGAGAAGAGGTTGAGCGCGGGCAGGTAGTAGCCAAGCCCGGATCGATTACACCTCACACGAGGTTCAAGGCAGAGACATATATTTTGAGTAAAGAAGAGGGCGGACGCCACACGCCGTTTTTCAATGGATACCGTCCGCAGTTTTATTTCCGTACAACGGATGTAACCGGAGTGATCACGTTGCCGGATGGGGTTGAGATGGTAATGCCTGGTGATAATGTATCGATTTTGGCTGAGCTCATTACTCCGATTGCAATGGAAAAAGAACTTCGGTTTGCAATCAGAGAAGGTGGCCGGACCGTCGGTGCTGGTGTTGTAAGTGAAATCCTTGAATGATAATTAGGGAGTTTTCAGGTGAGAATTATTGTGACGCTTGCATGTACGGAATGCAAAAGACGAAATTATACGACGACAAAAAATAAACGGACAACACCGGACAAGTTGGAGTTTAACAAGTATTGCCGTTTCTGCAGAAAACATACTCCGCATAAAGAGACAAAATAGTTGATGCTGAGTCAGACCACCCATTTGTGATGGGGTTATGCAGGCCAGTAGCTCTAACGGCAGAGCGTCGGACTCCAAATCCGAGGGTTGGGGGTTCAAATCCCTCCTGGCCTGCCAATTTTTTTGTATAAAGCTCAGAGGTAACAGTTGAGGGATATTAGTTGGTATCCGGTATACGTCATCTTTGAGCTTTTCAGCATTTTAGGAGAGCAATGGGACGGTTACAGCGAAAAAAAAATCCTGATAAAGTAAAGAAAAAAACAACTGACGCCGGTGCCGAACTTCCAGAACAGAACGAAAACGAAAGTCCGATAATTCAGTCAGGGTCGGTTCCCGCTCCTGTTAAAATTAAAAAAAAGAGCACAGTTCCAAAAAAAATATCAAGCGGAGCAAAATCTTCCCAACAGGAAAAGAACTTTTTCGATAAAACGGTTCAGTTTTTAAGGGAAGTAAAGATAGAGCTTAAAAAAGTCACATGGCCAAGTCGAAAGCAGACGATCGGTTCCACAGTGGTTGTACTTATCTTTGTTATTATCGTATCGGCTTTTCTGGGTCTTGTTGATATAAGCTTGACGAATCTTATCCGTCTGATTTTAAGATAGAAATAGGGAGAACTGAAAGTGCCTCTTAAGTGGTATATAGTTCATGTATATTCAGGCTATGAAGGTAAGGTGAAAGCCGCGCTGGAAGAGCGAATAGCTTTATCAAAAAAACCTGAAAAATTCGGTGAGGTGATTGTTCCAACCGAGCAGATAGTTGAGCTGGTAAAGGGCAGAAGAAAAACCTCGTCTCGAAAATTTTATCCGGGATATATTCTGGTACGAATGGATCTGGATGATGAAACATGGCATATCGTCAGCGATACAGCAAAAGTGACAGGCTTTTTGGGCGGAAAGAATAAGCCTGCCCCTATTTCCGATTCAGAAGCAGAACATATATTAAAGCGGATGGAGGCTGGGAAACTCAAACCCAAACCGAAATTCTTTTTTGAGACGGGCGATGAGATTCGTGTTATTGACGGCCCCTTTACAAATTTTAATGGAACCGTTGAAGAGGTCAATCAGGAAAAAGGCAAAATTAAGGTGTTGGTAAGTATATTCGGCCGATCAACACCGGTTGAATTAGATTTTGTACAGGTGACAAAGTTATAATTTCGGGAGAATATTCATATGGCAAAAAAAGTAATTGTACAAATAAAATTGCAGGTTGAGGCCGGTAAAGCCAATCCGTCGCCTCCAATTGGACCTGCCCTGGGCCAGCATGGCGTCAATATAATGGATTTTTGCAAGGCATTTAATGCCAAGACAGCAAATGAGGCAGGGATGATTATTCCTGTCGTGATTACGGTTTATCAGGACCGCACCTTTACATTTGTTACCAAAACGCCACCTGCCGCTGTTCTTTTGAAAAAAACGGCCAAAATTGCTAAGGGTGCTTCGGATCCAAAACGTGATAAAGTTGGTAAAGTAACCCGGCAGCAGGTTGAAGAAATTGCCAGACTGAAATTGGTTGATTTGAACGCCAATGACATAGAAGCCGCCTGCAGAATCGTTGCGGGAACCGCAAGAAGTATGGGGATCGAGGTCGTTTAAAGAAAAAAAGGAGTGAGTAAAGCAAATGCCTAAGCGGGGTAAAAAATATTTAGAGGCTACAAAAAATATAAACGCCCAGGAAAAGCTTAATTTATCTGAGGGTGTGAAAAAAGCGATTGATGCTTCTTATGCAAAATTTGATGAGACTGTCGATGTAGCTGTGCGGTTGGGTGTAGACCCCCGTCATGCTGATCAGATGGTACGGGGAACCGTTGTATTGCCTAACGGTCTCGGAAAAGAAGTGCGGGTGCTTGTTTTTGCAAAGGGTGAGAAGGAAAAAGAAGCGCTTGATGCAAATGCTGATTTTGTTGGAAATGACGACTTGGTCGATAAGATAAAAGACGGATGGTTTGATTTTGACAAAGCCGTTGCTACACCTGATATGATGGGTACCGTAGGCAAAATCGGACGTCTCCTGGGGCCTAGAGGCCTGATGCCGAATGCCAAAACAGGGACAGTTACCTTCGATATCGCCAAAGTCGTTCAGGAACTGAAGGCTGGAAAAATTGATTTCAGAGCGGAAAAAGCCGGCATTGTCCATGTGCCCATGGGAAAAGTGTCATTCGGAGTTGAAAAAATTTTACAGAATATGACCGCCTTTTTAGAAGTCATTGTGAAGTTGAAGCCGGCTTCAAGCAAGGGGACCTATTTTAAAAGTATTGCTGTCTCCACAACCATGGGGCCCGGCGTAAAAATTGATCCGGCATACGTGAAGGATTTTCTAAAATAAAGATGGGCTGTCCATTAATTCTCTATTGAATAACTTCTGGTTATCAAATCAAAAAAAAAACTGATTTCTAATCAATTTTAGCCATTGTCTAATACATATTCCTGTCAAAGACCTTAGGTGCACGATTGCGTGTTTAATTGGCGTTGCCTGCCTAAAGAGACAGCGGTTCTGGTATGTTGATGCCTCCGGGTCTTTACAGAAAAAAAGGAAGGAGGTGTATATATGTTTCTATCCGAAAAGCAACAAATTGTTACGGATCTGCATGAAAAATTTAAAAGATCCAAGGTAGTAATCCTGACAGATTATAAGGGCCTTGATGTATCCGCGATTACTAAAATGCGCCGTCAACTCAGAGAATCTGGCATTGATTATAAGGTCGTAAAAAATACGCTTATGGTCAGAGCTGCTGAAAACACTGATGTCGCTGTTATATCAGATAATTTCAAGGGGCCAAGTGGAATTGCTCTCAGCTATGATGATCCTGTCGCACCTGCTAAAATATTAATGTCTTTCGCAAAAGAGAATGCAAAGCTGGAAGTTAAGGTGGGTGTTATGAACGGCAAGGTACTTGATGCCGTTGCGATTAAATCATTATCTTTATTGCCGTCAAGAGAAGTTTTGCTGGGTCAGTTACTATCAACCATGAATGCTGTGCCCGCCGGATTCGTAAGAACCCTCAATGCTATTCCTCAAAAATTGTTAAATGTACTTCAGGCAATCAAGGATCAAAAAGAAGCGGCCTGATAAACTTGTTTATAAAAAATCAACATCGTATTGCGAATGCGCAATTCAACATCGCGAAGGACTTCGTTGGAGGATAAATAAAATGGCAGATATAACTAAAGAAGATTTGATTGAATTTATTGCAAATATGTCAGTACTCGACTTGTCTGAACTCGTTAAGGAGTTAGAAAATAAATTTGGTGTGTCAGCAGCCGCTCCTGTTGCTATGATGGCAGCTGCTCCGGCAGAGGCAGCAGCCGCAGAAGAGAAAACTGAATTCGATGTTGTTCTGACAGCAGCGGGTGATAAAAAAATTCAGGTCATTAAGGAAGTCAGAGCGATTACGGGCCTTGGATTGAAAGATGCTAAAGATCTGGTTGATGGTGCACCCAAAGCGGTTAAGGAAGCTGTAACCAAAGAAGAAGCCGAAAAATTCAAGGCACAGCTCGAAGCTGCCGGTGCTCAGGTCGAATTGAAATAGTTTGTTTTACCAAAATGATGTGAAATACGATCTGAAATAAATGGAAAACAGCAAATATCTATTGATATTTTGTGACGAGAAAACAGATTGAAGGGCTATGCCCTTCAATCTGTTTTCTCGGATATAGTAAAATATAATGTAAATTGGAGATGCCATGTCGATAAGGCCGTTGGCAAATAAGCGTATAAGAAAAAACTTCGGCAAAATTGAAAAGATAGTTGCAATTCCCAACCTGATCGGAGTACAGCGCGAATCGTACAGGCGATTCCTTCAGATTGATGTTCCACCCGCGAAGCGGGAAGATATAGGTCTGCAGACCGTTTTTAAATCTGTATTTCCCATTAAGGATTTTACAGGAAGTGCTTCTCTGGAATTCGTGTCCTATCGATTCGGTGAAGTTAAACATAGTGTTGAAGAATGTGTAAGTCGTGGAATGACCTATGAATTGCCAGTACGGATTACTGTCAGACTGGTTGTGTACGATGTAGATAAAGAGGCCGGAACCTCCAATATTCGTGATATTAAAGAGCAGGAAATATATTTTGGAACGATTCCTTTGATGACGCGAAGAGGAACTTTTATTATCAATGGTACTGAAAGGGCAGTGGTTAGCCAGCTTCATCGTTCTTCGGGTGTTTTTTTTGATCATGATAAAGGAAAAACCCATTCAAGCGGAAAAATAATTTATACGTCAAGGATTATACCGGTACGCGGCTCGTGGATAGATATGGAAATAGATCC
Source organism: Desulfobacterales bacterium (assembly GCA_028704555.1). Taxonomy (NCBI): domain Bacteria; kingdom Pseudomonadati; phylum Thermodesulfobacteriota; class Desulfobacteria; order Desulfobacterales; species Desulfobacterales bacterium. The sequence goes on along the minus strand of JAQWFD010000001.1, from coordinate 101,058 downwards.
AAAGGGGATCGTATATATCCGGATAGACAGACGCCGGAAATTTCCTGTGACGTTGCTGTTTAAAGCTTTCGGATATTCGACTGAAGATATCCTTTCTTATTTCTATAAAACCGAAAAAATTATTATTCAGGGCAGTACTTATTACAGACAGCTGGATGAAAACCTTTTAAAGGGCCGACGTTCCTCGTTGGATATTTGTGACCCTCAAACGGGTGAGGTGATTTTAAAAAAAGGTCGGATGTTTACCCAGCGGTCAATTCGTCAGATGAGGGAACTGGATATTCGCCTCATACCCATCGATGAGATCGATTTGTTCAACTGCATTTTTGCCTACAGGATCGTTGATTCAGAAACCGGCTCTCCAATAGTCAATGCAAATGATATCGTCAGTGATGAAGTAATCGGAAAATTGAAAAAAAACGGTATCAATGAGTTTGAGATTATTTTCATTGATGACGTATCCAGCAGCGATTCAATACATAAAACCTTGATGCTGGATAAGGTTGCTACGAAGGAAGAGGCCCTTCTGGATATCTATAGACGACTCAGGCCCGGTAATCCTGCAACTCCTGAGGTCGCGCAGGAATTTCTGGATCACCTGTTCTTTAAAACGGCGTATTATGATTTATCCGGTGTCGGGCGTTTGAAGATCAACCTTCGACTCGGTATCGAGACGCCGGTTAATGTCACCACCTTAAGAAAAGAAGATATATTGCTGACGGCCAAAACACTGGTCGTACTGAAAGATACTCAGGGCCCTGTTGACGATATCGACCATCTGGGTAACCGGCGTGTGAGGGCGGTTGGCGAGCTGCTTGAAAATCATTATCGAATTGGCCTGGTACGGATGGAACGTGCGATCAAAGAACGGATGAGTTTGCAGGAAGTTGATGCGTTAATGCCGCATGATCTGGTTAATCCCAAACCTGTTTCTGCTGTTGTTAAAGAATTTTTTGGAACCAGCCAGCTTAGCCAGTTCATGGATCAGACCAATCCGCTTTCAGAGACAACACATAAAAGGCGGCTCAGTGCGCTCGGACCCGGCGGGCTTACCCGCGAACGGGCGGGTTTTGAGGTTCGGGACGTTCATCCATCCCACTATGGAAGGATTTGTCCTATTGAAACCCCTGAAGGACCTAACATCGGTCTTATTGTATCTTTGAGTACATATGCCCGCGTAAATGATTTCGGATTTATAGAAACACCATACCGGGTGGTAAAAGATGCGGTTCTGACCAATGAGGTGAAATTTCTCAGCGCGTTTGAAGAAAAGCAGCATCCTATCGCACAGGCAAATGCACCGGTTGATGCTGCAGGCCATTATACAAACGAAATGGTTACGTCTCGTGTGGCAGGGGAGTTTATGATGGTTGAACGGGAAAATATCGAATTGATGGATATTTCTCCGAATCAGCTGGTGAGCGTGTCTGCATCATTGATTCCGTTTCTTGAAAATGATGATGCGAACCGGGCATTGATGGGATCGAACATGCAGCGGCAGGCGGTTCCGTTAATTATGAGTGAAGCCCCGTTAGTTGGTACCGGTATAGAGTCCATTGTGGCAAAGGACTCCGGTGTTACGATTGTCGCTGACGTTGACGGAACGATCGTTGATGTGGATGCCTCTCGAATTGTGTTGAAGCACGATTCGACTGAGGAATTATCCGGGCGAAATGTTACGATTTATAATCTGTCAAAATTTAAACGATCCAATCAGAATACATGTTTCAATCAGCGGCCTATCGTTCAAAAAGGCCAACTTGTCAAAGCCGGTGAGATCATCGCAGACGGTCCGGCAACAGAAAAAGGGGAACTTGCGCTGGGTAAAAATGTTACAGTTGCATTTATGCCATGGGGGGGGTATAATTATGAAGATTCCATTCTTGTCAGCGAACGACTTGTCCGAGATGGTGTTTATACATCAGTTCATATCGAAGAATTTGAAGTCGTATCCCGGGATACAAAATTAGGTAAGGAAGAGATTACCCGCGATATTCCAAACGTCGGCGATGAGGCATTGAAAAACTTAGATGACAGCGGGATTATCCGCTTAGGCGCCGAAGTTCGGCCAGGCGATGTTCTTGTCGGAAAAATAACTCCCAAAGGCGAAACGCAGCTTTCTCCGGAAGAAAAACTTTTAAGGGCAATTTTTGGCGAAAAGGCAGGAGATGTCAAAGATTCGTCCCTTCGGGTTCCCCCCGGGGTTGAGGGAATCGTCATTGATGCTAAAGTGTTTTCGCGCAGAGGAATTGAGAAGGACGATCGAACCAGAAATATAGAAGATGAAGAGATCGCCATATTTGAGAAGAATCGGGATGATGAGATAACTATTCTCGAAGAGATGGTAAGAACTCGTCTGAAATCACTTCTTCTCGGTCAGGTAAGCAACATCGCCTTGAAAAAGGGCAAAACAACTCTGATTACCAAAGGGCAGGAGCTTACCGCCGAAGCCATCGATGCAGTTCCGCTGGTTCAATTTGAAGCTGTTGTGTTGAAAGATTCTCAAATAAATGAAAAATTGTACGAGATTCTTGATTTTTTTAAAGAGCAGCGGGATCGATGCCGCATTGAGTTTGAACATCAGGTCAGTCGTTATGAAAAAGGAGATGATCTTCCTCCCGGCGTTATAAAAATGGTCAAAGTATATGTCGCCATGAAAAGAAAACTTTCTGTGGGTGATAAGATGGCCGGTCGACACGGAAATAAAGGGGTTGTTTCCAGGATTCTGCCTGTCGAAGATCTGCCGTATTTCGGAGATGGTAAACCGGTTGACATGGTTCTCAATCCGCTTGGAGTCCCGTCCCGAATGAATGTCGGCCAGGTGCTTGAAATCCATTTGGGAAGAGCGGCAAAAGTACTTGGTGATCAGATCACCACCCTTCTTGAAGAACACAATACGACCCTGCTTCGCGAAAAGCTTAATAAAATATTTTCCGATACGGATTTGTCCCTTGGAAATATGGATGATGAACAACTTAGCAGATTTGCCGGCAATTATAAAAACGGCGTTGTTATGGCTACTCCGGTTTTTGATGGAGCCAAAGAATCTGAAATTAAGGCCCTTTTAAAAGAAGCAGGGCTAGATACCTCAGGACAAACCACATTGTATGACGGGCGAACGGGTGAGCCTTTTAAGGGAAAGATTACGGTTGGTACGATGTATATGCTAAAACTGCATCATCTGGTTGACGATAAAATTCATGCCAGATCAATTGGACCGTATTCTCTCGTAACCCAGCAGCCTCTTGGAGGGAAAGCACAATTCGGCGGCCAGCGACTTGGAGAAATGGAAGTCTGGGCTATGGAAGCTTATGGGGCTGCTCATGCGCTTCAGGAATTTTTGACGGTAAAATCCGATGATATGGTCGGAAGAACCCGTATGTATGAAAAAATTGTAAAAGGCCAAAATGTGCTCGAACCCGGTATGCCTGAGTCATTTAGAGTTTTGACAAAAGAATTGCAGAGCCTAGGATTGGATTTAACCCTCATTGAAGGTGATAAATAATTAAGGAGAAGAACTTGGAAACATTATACGATTTCTTCGCCAAACCTATTGACCCAAAACTTTATAAGGCTGTTAAGATTGCTTTGGCATCATCTGAGAAGATTCTGGAATGGTCTCATGGGGAGATAAAAAAACCGGAGACGATTAACTACAGAACCTTCAAGCCGGAGCGTGATGGGCTGTTTTGCGCCAAGATTTTCGGACCAACGAAGGATTACGAATGTAATTGCGGAAAATATAAACGGATGAAACACCGTGGAGTAATCTGCGAAAAATGCGGTGTTGAAGTCATACAGTCAAAGGTTCGAAGGGAACGGATGGGGCATATCGAACTTGCCACTCCCGCTGCTCATATATGGTTTTTGAAAAGTCTGCCAAGTAAAATTGGCAACCTGCTCGATATGACGCTCAAGAGCATGGAGAAAATTCTTTATTTCGACTGCTATGTCGTTTTGGATCCAAAAGATACGCCCCTGGCGAAATTCCAGCTTTTGTCCGATGAAAAATATCACGAGGCGCTGGAACTCTATGGGCCGAAATTCGAGGTTGGCATCGGAGCAGAAGCTGTCAAAAGCATGCTCGAAAATCTGGACCTGAAAGAGATTTATAAAGAACTCAGGGAAGATATCAATACAACGTCATCTGAGACCAAACGTAAAAAACTTGCAAAACGATTGAAAATTGTTGATGCATTGTGCCGGTCCGGAGTCAATCCCGTATGGATGATCATGGATGTCATTCCCGTATTGCCCCCGGATTTACGTCCGTTGGTTCCGCTTGAAGGCGGCCGGTTTGCCACCTCTGATCTCAATGATCTTTATCGCCGGGTTATTAATCGGAATAACAGACTTAAACGATTGATGGATTTAAAAGCACCCGATATCATCGTTCGAAATGAAAAACGGATGCTTCAGGAATCGGTTGATGTGCTGTTTGATAATGGCAGGCATGGAAGAGTTATTACCGGGACCAACAAACGTCCCCTGAAATCTCTGAGTGATACATTGAAAGGAAAGCAGGGGCGATTTCGCCAGAACTTGCTGGGTAAACGAGTTGATTATTCCGGACGAACGGTTATTACGGTCGGGCCAAATCTCAGGCTGCATCAATGCGGGCTTCCGAAAAAGATGGCACTCGAATTGTTCAAGCCTTTTTTATATTACCGGCTGGAGCAAAAAGGGCTTGTATCAACCGTAAAAAGTGCAAAAAAGCTTGTAGAGCGTGAAACACCGGAAGTGTGGGATACTCTGGATGAAGTGGTTAGAGAATACCCTGTCCTTCTCAACCGGGCTCCCACGCTTCATCGCCTGGGTATTCAGGCGTTTGAACCGACGCTGATTGAAGGAAAAGCCATTCAGCTTCATCCACTGGTGTGTACGGCTTTTAATGCCGACTTTGATGGTGACCAGATGGCGGTTCATATCCCATTGTCTGTTGAGTCTCAGATCGAAGCCCGCGTCCTGATGCTGTCAAGCAACAACATTCTGTCCCCAGCGAATGGGTCTCCTATTATAGTGCCGACACAGGATATCGTGCTGGGGATATATTACATGACCCGAGAGGTTGAAGGCCTAACTGGTGAAGGAAAAATATTTTCCAATGTAGGAGAGGTCAGATCCGCATATGATGCAGAAGCTGTTGATTTACATGCCAAAATTATAGTCCGAATATACGGTGAAAGGGTTCAAACCACAGTTGGCCGTATTATTTTATGGGAAATTATTCCTAAAGATACGGTTATAGAAATGCGCCATGTTCAGACAGGAACCCGTAAAGAGGCCGAGGCGCTGCTTGATGAGCTGGAATCCGGTATCGCTTTTAAAGATCTTGTGGATAAATATTCTATCAGCCCGGATAAAGAATTTGGCGGTAAACTCGGTTTGTTGAGAAAAGATGAGTTCCAGAGAATTTTCGATTTTTCAGGGGAGGAGACGGACAGCGTTTTTTCTCTGAAAAAGAATCAGGTCAGCGGTATCCTTGTTGCTGATGAAGGGTATCATTTGTTTGAGGTGGTCAACAAACGTCCGGAAATTCCGTTTCACATTATTAATAACTTAATGGATAAAAAAGCATTACGCGATCTTGTGGACTATGCTTACCGGAATTTAGGGGCCAAGGCAACGGTCATACTGGCGGATCGGTTAAAAGATATCGGATATAAGTATTCCACTATCGGTGGGTTGTCTATATCCATTGACGCGATGATTATTCCGGAGGCCAAGACTGAAATACTGGCGACCGCCGAAAAGCAGGTAACCGAGATCAACCGGCAGTATACCGAGGGTCTGATTACCCAGGGAGAAAAATATAACAAAGTTGTCGATATCTGGGCAAAAGCAACAGATGATGTGGCAAATGAAATGATGGAGGCCATGAAGATGACTCCGGCTTCCGAAGGCGATGATAAAACAGCGGCATCCGGATCGCCGCTTAAAGGTAATCTGAATTCCATCTATATGATGGCGGATTCCGGAGCCAGGGGGAGCAAAGATCAGATGCGGCAGCTGGCCGGAATGAGGGGGTTGATGGCCAAACCTTCCGGTGAAATCATCGAAACGCCGATTACGGCGAATTTCCGGGAAGGTCTTTCCGTTTTGCAGTATTTCATTTCCACGCACGGTGCCAGAAAGGGTCTGGCGGATACCGCTTTAAAAACAGCCAACTCAGGTTATCTGACGCGACGGCTTGCCGATGTGGCTCAGGATTGTATCGTAATGGAAAAAGATTGCGGAACCATGCTCGGTGTTGAGGTTGAGCCTCTGATGGAGGGTGGAGAAATTATTCAGCGGATAGGAGAAAGAATTCTCGGTCGAGTGTCCGTTGAAGATATACTCGATCCATTTACCGATGAAATTCTTGTCAGAGCCGGTCAGGAAATTGATGAGAACCTTGCCGAAAAAATTGAAGAACTCGGAATCTCAACCGTTAAGATACGTTCTGTACTGACATGTAAATCGAAATATGGCGTATGTACTAAATGTTACGGACGTGATTTGTCTCACGGGGCTCGGGTGGAAATCGGTCAGGCCGTGGGCATATTGGCCGCTCAATCGATTGGTGAGCCGGGTACGCAGTTGACCATGCGGACATTTCATATCGGAGGAACCGCCAGTCGGAGAGTTGAGCAGGCTGATATTAAAGCCCGTGTTGACGGAATCATAAAATATATAGATCTTAATACCGTCAAAAATGCGGAAAATCAGATTGTGGTCATGAATCGTCGTGGAGGGGAGTTCGCCGTTGTTGGCGAGGCGGGCAGGGAACGTGAACGGTTTCCAGTCATTTACGGAGCCCGGCTGAATGTCGCCGATGGTCAGAAAGTTTCGTCAGGAGACCTTCTGGCGACGTGGGATCCCTTTACGACGCCTATTGTTACCGAGGTCGGTGGAATAGTTAAATTTGGAGATATTTCCCTTGGTAAAACAATTCAGGAGAAAGTGGATCCGGTTACCGGAAAGTCAAGTCGAACGGTAATCGAGTCGAAAAGTACGGATGTGAGGCCGAGAATCTCCATTAAGGGCGCTGATGGTAAAACGCTTAAACTTCCAACTTCATCGGGGATGGCACGTTATATCCTTCCGACGGACGCTATTTTGATGGTGGAAGATGGAAGTGATGTTAAGGCGGGAGATGTCATTGCAAAGATTCCTAGGGCAACTACTAAAACAAAGGATATTACGGGTGGTTTGCCACGTGTCGCTGAACTGTTCGAGATCAGAAAACCGAAAGAGGCAACCGTTTTAAGTGAGATTGACGGGTATGTCTCTATTATGAAGAGTACTAAAAAAGGTAAGCAAAAGGTTACGATTACCCCTGCAGAGGTCGGAGAAAAGAAAGAATATCTTATACCTCGCGGCAAACATATTAATGTTTATGAAGGGGACTATGTCCGGGCGGGTGATCCATTGATTGGGGGGGCCGCCAATCCGCAGGACATCCTCAATATAAAAGGAGAGGTGTCTCTGGCCAAGTACCTGGTTGATGAAGTTCAGGAAGTCTATCGGCTTCAGGGCGTCCGCATCAACGATAAACATATTGAGGTTATTGTTCGTCAGATGATGAGGAGAGTAAAGGTTCGTGATGCGGGTGATACGGATTTTATAGTTGATGAGCAGGTAGATAAAACCACATTCGAAGAAGTTAACAGCGAGGTTATAGCAAAAGGTGGTAAACCGGCTTCCGCAGAGCCTCTGATCCTCGGTATAACCAAAGCATCGCTGAGTACAGACAGCTTTATTTCTGCAGCTTCGTTTCAGGAGACAACCAAGGTTTTAACAGATGCTAGTATCGAAGGGGCTTTAGATACCTTGAGGGGCTTAAAGGAAAATGTGATTATGGGCAGGCTTATTCCGGCTGGAACAGGGATGGCCCAGTACAATGATGTGTCGATTCAGATGCCTTAGGCATCTCTGGCGACAGAGCCGGCTGATTTTGCCTTCGGGAGATGATTGCCTCTGTGTAAATGTTTATTGGCTAACCCATTGAATTCGAACGAATAGCTTAATAAAAAATATATTTTGCATGATAATACACAGGGCAATAAAAATATCAATTTGAAGTATGAGATATTGTGGAAGTTAATTAATTTTTCATAAATCGCTTGACAACGTTCTTATAGATGTATAAATAATCATGTCTTTTGCCGACACTTTAACATTTAATGGCGATTTGGATTAACACAGGATTAAGAGGATAATATGCCGACCATAAACCAGTTAGTCAGGAACGGTAGGAAACAAATCGAGAAGAAAAGTAATACGCCAGCGCTGAAAGGCGCACCGCAAAAAAGAGGCGTGTGTACCAGGGTTTATACGACGACTCCTAAAAAACCGAACTCGGCATTGCGCAAGGTTGCCAGGGTCAGGCTGACATCCGGCGTCGAGGTTGCAGCTTATATTCCAGGGATTGGACATAATCTTCAGGAGCATTCGGTTGTAATGGTAAGAGGTGGTCGAGTTAAGGATTTGCCGGGTGTCAGATATCATATCGTCAGGGGGACATTGGATACCTTGGGGGTTGAAGACCGTAAGCAGAGCAGATCCAAGTACGGGTCCAAAAAGCCTAAATAACCTGTATGTACTCAGATAGAATATAAAATCAGGAGTAGAACGAATAAAAACGGGGAAATGGTGTAAGCTATGCCAAGAAGAAGAGAAATCACTGAGCGACCGATAGCGCCTGATGCCAAATATAACAGCAAGATGGTCACGAGATTTGTTAAATGTATAATGCGGGATGGCAAGAAAAGTCTTGCAGAATCGATAATATACGAGTCTTTTGACATAATGGAGAACAAGACAAAAGAATCGGTTGTCAAACTTTTTGAGACTGCCGTGGACAACGTGAGGCCGTTGATTGAGGTTAAGTCGCGTCGAGTTGGCGGATCTACGTATCAGGTTCCAACAGAAATTCGAACATCCCGCAGAACGGCGCTTGCCATAAGGTGGATCATTGGCTTTGCGCGCAAGCGTTCGGAAAAAACCATGGCGCAGAAACTGGCGGGTGAATTCATGGATGCGGCAAACAGCAGAGGGGCTTCTGTTAAAAAGAAAGAAGATACCCACAAAATGGCTGATGCGAACAAGGCATTTGCTCATTTCAGATGGTAACGATACGGTCCTGTGTGTAATTTGTTTTAAGCAGGTGCGGCAAAACTCATAGTTATATTTCTATTCCGGAGGCTGGAGTTTACAGTGTCTATTGACAGCTTCGGATGAAGAAAGATAGGTATAGATCCCGCGATAAGGGGAGGGAAGAAAAATGGCGAAGGCAAAGTATGAGCGGAAAAAGCCTCATGTGAATGTGGGTACCATCGGTCATATCGATCATGGGAAGACGACCTTGACGGCAGCAATTACAAAGCATATGGGCTTGAAGGGGATGGCGGATTTTATTTCGTTTGATCAGATTGATAAGGCGCCTGAAGAAAGAGCCCGGGGCATAACGATTGCGACCGCGCATGTTGAATATGAAACTGAAAAACGGCACTATGCGCACGTCGACTGTCCGGGCCATGCTGACTATATCAAGAATATGATCACCGGAGCCGCTCAGATGGACGGAGCCATACTGGTGGTTGGCGCTGATGACGGACCGATGCCGCAGACCCGGGAGCATATATTGCTGGCTCGCCAGGTCGGTGTTCCCCGGATCGTTGTGTTTTTGAACAAATGCGATATGGTCGATGATGAAGAGTTGATTGAGCTGGTTGAGCTTGAGATGCGAGAGCTTCTGGACAAGTATGATTTTCCGGGAGATGATACTCCGATTATTCGCGGCAGCGCATTGAAGGCACTGGAGAGCGATGATGCCGACAGCGATGCGGCCAAATGCATATTCCAGTTGATGGATGCAATCGACAACTATATTCCTGCGCCGGAACGCGATGTTGACAAACCTTTTTTGATGCCGATTGAAGATGTGTTCAGCATATCCGGACGAGGGACAGTGGTCACCGGCCGTGTTGATCGGGGGATTATCAAGGTCGGAGAAGATGTGGAGATCGTTGGAATCAGGCCGACTGTCAAGACGGTATGTACCGGAGTGGAGATGTTCCGCAAACTTCTGGATGAGGGACAGGCCGGAGACAACATTGGTGTCCTGCTTCGGGGGACCAAGAGAGAAGAGGTTGAGCGCGGGCAGGTAGTAGCCAAGCCCGGATCGATTACACCTCACACGAGGTTCAAGGCAGAGACATATATTTTGAGTAAAGAAGAGGGCGGACGCCACACGCCGTTTTTCAATGGATACCGTCCGCAGTTTTATTTCCGTACAACGGATGTAACCGGAGTGATCACGTTGCCGGATGGGGTTGAGATGGTAATGCCTGGTGATAATGTATCGATTTTGGCTGAGCTCATTACTCCGATTGCAATGGAAAAAGAACTTCGGTTTGCAATCAGAGAAGGTGGCCGGACCGTCGGTGCTGGTGTTGTAAGTGAAATCCTTGAGTAATAGGAAAGATTGAAGTCATGATAATGAATTCAAAAATCAGAATAAGGCTGAGAGCATATGATAATAAACTGCTGGATCAGTCTGCTGTAGATATCTATGATACGGCAAGTAAAAGTGGAGCAAAGGTAGTTGGGCCGATACCTCTGCCTACGAAGATAAATAAGTTTTGTGTCTTACGATCTCCCCATGTTGACAAGAAATCCAGAGAACAGTTTGAAGTAAGAACACATAAACGGCTTTTGGATATTTTGGATCCAACTCAGCAGACTGTCGATGCATTAATGAAATTGGATCTTTCTCCTGGAGTGGATGTGGAAATTAAACTGTAAGATGGGGAAAAGAGAATATCATGTGTAAAGGACTGATAGCAAAAAAAAGGGGGATGACTCGAATATTCACCCCGGATGGAATATGTTTACCCGTAACTGTGGTCCAGGTCGGGCCATGTGTTGTCACCCAGATAAAAACGGAATTAACAGACGGGTACAATGCGTTACAATTGGGATTTGGAGAGAAAAAAGAATCAAGAACCAACAAGCCGACAAAAGGGCATCTGGAAAAAAGCGGTTTAAAATCCGCCAAAGTGCTTCGAGAGATGTCGGTTGAGAACCCGGATGAGTACAGCCTGGGACAAGAGATTTCTCTTGATATCTTCAAAATTGGTGATTTTGTCGATGTAGCAGGCATATCTAAGGGCCGCGGTTTTTCAGGTGTCATCAAGCGCCATGGATTTCATCGCGGACCAATGGGGCACGGCGGGCACAGTAAACGTACACCCGGATCGGTTGGTATGTGCGCGTGGCCGGCGAAAATTCTCAAAGGGAAAAAGATGCCTGGTCATTATGGTCAAAGTAAGAATACGATTCGAAATTTGGAAATAGTAGATATCAGATCAGATCAAAATCTTATTCTGCTTAAAGGTGCTGTCCCGGGAGCCCGCTCTGGAATCCTTTCCATTTTGAAAAAATAGTAGAGTATGGGATAATTTTAGAGATATCTATTTTGAGATCAGAGAAAATATTTGAGGATAATTATGGCTGTCGTAGATGTGCATAATAAAGCAGGCGAAAAGGTTTCACAGGTCGAGTTGTCTGATGACATTTTCAATGTGCTCGTGAGACAGAGCATTCTGCATGAGGTTGTCAGGATGCAGTTGGCAAAAAGACGTTCCGGAACAGCTTCAGTAAAAGGACGTTCGGACGTTAAGGGCAGCACACGGAAATTGTTTCGTCAGAAGGGAACAGGGCGGGCCAGAAGAGGTGATATAAAAGCACCCGGGTTAAGAGGCGGGGGCGTCGTGTTTGGTCCCACACCCAGATCCTATGCGTTTAATATTCCAAAGAAAGTACGAAGACTAGCGCTTAAGATGGCTTTAAGTACTAAATTGCAGGAAAAACAGATATCGATTCTGGATAATTTTGATCTTGATAAAATCAAGACCAAAGAATTCCTTGATGTACTCAATGCCCTGAGCCTGGAAAAAGTGTTGATAGTCACGGATAAAAAGAACGAAAACCTCGAATTGTCTTCACGAAATGTTCCTGATGTTAAAGTGCTCAGGAGTGAAGGGTTAAATGTATATGATCTTTTGAAATATGAAAAATTAATTCTGGTTGAGCCATCTATTAAAGATATTGAAGGGAGGCTTCTCGCATGATGCAGTTTGATGTTATTAAGAGGCCTTTGATTACCGAAAAGACCAGTATTCAAAAAGAAACATTTAATCAGCTTTCATTTGAAGTAGACCGCCGAGCCAATAGAGTGGATATCCATCGTGCCATTGAAGGCATATTTAATGTAAGGGTTAAAAATGTAAGAACGATCCAAGTTAAGGGCAAGGTGAAAAGTAGAGGTCGAATTCTCGGTAAGCGAAGAGATTGGAAAAAAGCAATCGTGACATTAATGCCTGGAGAACGTATCGATTTTTTTGAAGGCGTATAAGCACTGGGGGCATAGATAATGGCTGTTAAAAGAGTAAATGCTACATCTTCTGGGCGAAGATTTCAAACTTTTTCGGATTTCCAGGAGATAACAACAGATAAGCCGGAAAAAAGTTTATTGAGGACAATAAAAAAGACCGGTGGACGTAATGCGAATGGGCGAATTACCTGTCGGCATCGCGGTGGTGGAAATAAGCGCCATTACAGACTGATCGATTTTAAGCGGGATAAGATCGGGATAGCGGCAACAGTCGCAACCATAGAATATGATCCGAATCGATCCGCGCGAATTGCCCTTGTGCATTATGCAGATGGAGAGAAGAGATATATTCTGGCGCCAATGAATCTTTCGGTAAATGATATCATTATGTCTGGACCTGATGCGGATATTAAGCCCGGAAATGCATTGCCGTTAAGAAATATTCCGCTGGGAACCTATATTCATAATGTTGAGCTTAGAGTCGGAAAGGGCGCTCAGATTGTCAGAAGTGCCGGCACGTTTGCACAGCTTATGGCCAAAGAAGATCGCTATGCTTTAATAAAACTGCCCTCAGGTGAGGTCAGAATGATATTGCTCAATTGCAAAGCAACGATCGGGCAGCTGGGAAATGTTATCCATGAAAACATTTCTCTTGGAAAGGCCGGACGTAAAAGATGGTTGGGTAAACGACCGAAAGTAAGAGGCGTTGCGATGAATCCGGTCGATCACCCGATGGGCGGTGGTGAAGGAAGGTCATCTGGCGGCCGGCATCCATGCTCGCCATGGGGTATGCCGAGTAAAGGATACAGGACTCGCAAAAACAAACGAAGTGATCGATACATTGTCAAAAAAAGGACAGCATAATAGCGCATGCGTTCGATAAACTTGGCAAGGTGACTTTAAGATGCAGGAGAAGATATGCCACGGTCGTTAAAAAAAGGTCCATATATTGAACCCAAATTAATGAACAAAGTAATAGAAACTCAGGAAAAGCGTTTGAACAGAGTTATAAAAACCTGGTCCAGACGTTCGACAATAGTTCCTGAGATGGTGGGGATAACACTGGCAGTTCATAACGGAAAAAAGTTTATACCGGTATTCGTGTCCGAAAACATGGTTGGGCATAAACTCGGTGAGTTTTCACCCACGCGGACATTTTATGGCCATGCCGGAGATAAAAAACTTAAAAAGAAGTGATTAAAGAATAAAAGGGAAACCTAAAATGGAGATCAAAGCAGTATCCAAATACCAACGCATTTCTCCTCAAAAAGTTCAAAAGCTCGTTCAAGCCGTGAAGGGTAAGCCTGTAGGAGTCGGTATCAATACACTCAAGTTTATGCCGCAAAAGGCTGCGGGGATGATGAATAAACTGATTCACTCGGCGGTAGCCAATGCAGATCAGAAGGCAGACATTGATGTAGACACTCTCGTGATAAAAAATATTTTTGTCGACCAGGGGCCTACCTTGAAAAGGTTTAGAGCAAGAGCAAGAGGCAGAGGTACCCGAATTTTAAAGAGAAGTGCTCATATAACCGTCATTTTGGCTGAAGATACGTTGTAGCAAAGGAGGTAAAAGTTTGGGCCAGAAAGTAAATCCGATAGGATTGAGATTGAGAATTGTAAAAACCTGGGAATCTCGCTGGTACGCAGGTAAGAAATATGCCGATTATATTTTGGAAGATTTTAATATCCGAAAATTCATAAAAAAGAAATTTTATCATGCCGGGATCTCTAAGATAGAAATAGAACGATCGGCCAAGCGAATAAGGCTCCGAATTTTTACCGCCAGACCGGGAATCATTATTGGGAAAAAAGGTGCTGAAATAGCGCAGCTTAAAAAAGAGCTTGTAAAAATGATTTCACATGAAGTAATGATCGACATTCAGGAAGTCAGAAAACCTGAGGTCGACGCTCAACTGGTTGCTGAAAATGTTGCGTTGCAGATCGTACGACGGGTAGCCTTCAGAAGAGCAATGAAGCGTGGTGTAACTTCAGCAATGCGGTTTGGTGCCAAGGGAATAAAAATAATCTGCTCAGGCAGACTGGGCGGCGCAGAGATGGCTAGAACAGAATGGTATCATGAAGGCAGAGTTCCGCTACACACCCTGCGGGCTGATATAGATTACGGTTTTATTGAAGCCCATACGACATACGGTCTCATCGGTGTTAAAGTGTTTATATTTAACGGCGAAATTTTAAAGTCTGAACCAATTGGAATCGGAAGTTAATCACCCGACAGGAGAGACAGGACATGCTGAGTCCAAAGAAGGTCAAATATCGTAAACAACAAAAAGGAAGAATGAAAGGGGCCTCAAAACGGGGAACGGCCCTGAATTTTGGAGAATACGGGCTACAGGCAGTCGCATGCGGGCGAATCACTAATAAAGAAATTGAGGCAGCTCGTATTGCCATGACCCGTCATGTAAAAAGAGGCGGGAAAATGTGGATACGTATTTTCCCGGACACCCCTTATACGAAAAAACCGGCAGAAGTCAGAATGGGTAAGGGAAAAGGCGCTCCAGAGGGATGGGTTGCCATCATACGACCTGGAAGAATTCTATATGAGATGGAAGGTGTCTCTAGAGAGTTGGCCTTAGAAGCGTTACGGCTTGCTTCTCACAAACTTTCGATTAAAACACGCTTTATTGAGAGGAGTGAGATATAATGAAAGCAAGCGAATTCAGACAGCTGAGTGTCGATGAATTGAATTTGAAACATAAAGAGATGAAAGAGGAATTGTTTAATCTCCGCTTTCAGCATGAAGTTGGTCAGCTTGAAAACAGCAGCAGACTGATGCATACAAAACGGGATATAGCACGTATTCAAACTGTTATTAATGAAAAAAATATAGAATTGAGACAGTTATGAAAAAAAGAGGAATGAAACGACAGCTGCTCGGAATAGTAGTCAGTAATAAAATGGATAAATCAGTAACTGTCCTCGTAGAGAGGATAGTTAAACATCCGCTTTATCAAAAGTACGTCCGGCGACGTTCAAAATTTGCGGCTCATGATACCATCAATGAATGCCAAATTGGGGATAAGGTTATCATTTCTGAATCCCGGCCTATCAGTAAAACGAAAAATTGGCGAGTCAGTAAAATAGTTGAAAAAGCGGTGTAAATAAAGGAAGCGAACGATGATTCAGGCAGAAACAAGAATGACTGTGGCAGACAATTCAGGAGCTAAAGTGCTTTATTGTATTAAAGTTCTTGGCGGCTCCAGAAGACGGTATGCTAGCGTCGGCGATATAGTTGTCGTTACCGTTAAAGAAGTAATACCGAATGCCAAGGTTAAAAAAGGTGATGTCTTAAAGGCCGTAGTAGTTCGAACCAAGAAAGAACTCAGAAGGCCTGATGGATCATATATCCGGTTTGATGATAATTCAGCGGTATTAATTAATGCGCAGAAAGAACCTATTGGTACCCGTATATTTGGACCTGTAGCCAGGGAGCTTAGAGCAAAACGATTCATGAAAATCGTATCTTTGGCTCCTGAAGTATTATAAATAAACGTCTGCCCTGTGGAGAAACGGTACATGGCTAGAGAAAAGTGTTTGATAAAAAAAGAAGATAAAGTTAAAGTAATTACCGGTAAAGACAGCGGAAAAATCGGTAAAATATTAAAAATTGATAATAAAACCAAACGTATCGTCGTTGAAAAAATAAATTTGGTTAAAAAGCACATGAAACCTAATGCGCAAAATAGGCAGGGTGGAATTATCGAAAAAGAGGCTCCTATTCATAGATCAAATATCATGTTGATGTGTAATAAATGCATGACCCCTGTTCGCATCAAAATGCAGATCCTGGATGACGGAAAAAAAATTCGTATGTGCAGTAAGTGCAACGAACCAATAGATGCGTAGGGTTTTGTGAAGGAGAAAAGGAATGTCTCAATATAAAGCCATTTACGAGAGCGAAATTATTCCTAAGCTTATCGAAAGGTTTCATTATAAAAACCTACATCAGGTCCCTAAGCTTGAGAAAATCGTGTTGAATATGGGCTTGGGTGAAGCAATTCACAATATCAAATTGCTTGATTCGGCTTCTGAAGAGCTCAAAATGATTTCAGGTCAGAAACCTGTCATCACGCGGGCAAAAAAATCGATTGCCGCATTCAAGCTCAGGGAAGGTATGCCTATCGGCTGTTGTGTAACCCTCAGACGTAACCGGATGTATGATTTTTATAATAAACTGGTTAATATTGCTCTTCCGCGAGTTAGAGATTTTAAGGGCGTTTCTGGAAAAGCATTTGATGGGCACGGGAACTATTCTCTGGGAATTAAAGAAGAAATTATATTCCCTGAAATAGATTATGATCAGCTCGATAAAATTAAAGGGTTAAATATTACCATTGTAACCACTGCCAGAACAGATGAAGAAGGCAAAGAGCTCCTGAAATTGTTGGGGATGCCCTATAGAAATTAAAAGTGTTATTTTATAAAATTATTTAAATATTAAAGAAATAACGCTAACCAGATAAAACGGTTTAGTCCAGTCGATTGGCAACACAAATAAGGAGGATCTTTTGGCAAAGACAGCGCTTCGAATGAAGGCCAACAGTACGCCAAAGTTTAAAGTCAGAGCATATAATCGATGTCCCATGTGCGGAAGGCCCAGAGCATTTATAAGAAAATTTGGGATTTGTCGAATTTGTTTTCGAACACTTGCGTCAGAAGGTAAGCTTCCCGGTGTAATAAAATCAAGCTGGTAACAAAATCCTCTGATGAGATTCATATTTATAAAGTCGAAAACTCAATTAAGTTAATGGAGAAGACAACATGGCTATGAGTGATCCAATTGCGGACTTGTTGACTCGTATAAGAAATGCAGCTAAGGCAAAACATGCCAGTGTCGATATTCCGGGATCAAATCTTAAGGTTAATCTGGCCAAAGTTTTAAAAAACGAGGGCTACATAAAAAACTTTAAGTTTGTGAAAGATGATAAACAGGGAATATTACGGGTCTATTTAAAATACGATAAGAACAACAACAGCGCATTTATTGGAATGAAACGAATGAGCAAGCCCAGCCGAAGGCAATATTTTAAAAGTAAAAAAATAAAATCCGTTTTAAACGGGATGGGCATTGCAATTTTATCTACTTCAGCAGGTATTATAACCGATACAGAAGCCAGGAAAACTAATATCGGTGGTGAGATTCTGTGTAATGTATGGTAGCATGAGGAGAAACCCATGTCTCGGATAGGCAAAAAACCGATATCTATTCCAGATAATGTAAAAATATCCTACAAGGACAGGTTTTTGACTGTTCAGGGGGAAAAGGGAAAAATGTCCCGAACAATACATCCGTTTATAGATTTAAATATTAATCAAGATGTATTGTTGGTCGTTATGGAGAAAAAGGATCGAATCAATAATGCGATGCAGGGATTGACGCGATCTTTGGTATTTAACATGATTAACGGTGTCAGTAAGGGGTTTGAGCGTATACTCCAGATTAATGGAATTGGATATCGTGCTGAAATCAGTGGCAATTCCATTGTATTTAATATAGGGTATTCAAATCCGGTGACCTTTTCAATTCCTGAAGGGATTACGGCAACAATTGATAGAAATACGATTATCAAATTGGCAGGTATTGATAAAGAGTTGCTCGGTCAGACCGCTGCATCAATTCGTCGGCTGAGACCCCCGGAACCCTACAAGGGAAAAGGGATAAAGTTCGCTGAAGAATTTATACAGCGAAAAGCAGGAAAAACTGGTACAAAATAGTCATATTTTAAAAAAATGTGAAAACATATAAGGATGTTGAATCAATGGCATCGACAAATCCAAAAGCGCAAGCGCGTTTAAAACGGAAAATACGAATTCGAAAAAGACTTCTTGGAACACAGCAACGCCCTCGTTTATCTGTATTTAGAAGCTCAAAGCATATCTATGCCCAGATAATAGACGATGTAAAGGGCAATACACTGGTTGCTGCATCGACGACCGAGCCGGAAATTAAAGGCCAGCTTACGCAAAGCGGGAAAATAGTCGATGCTGTTGCAATCGGTAAACTTGTTGCCCAGCGAGCTGTTGAAAAGGGTATCACCAAAGTAGTTTTTGACCGTAATGGTTTTTTATATCACGGACGTGTTAAAGCACTTTCAGATGGTGCACGTGAAGGCGGTTTGTTATTTTGAGACATTCAAAACATGGAGGATAACCTTTGTTCAAGTATGATACAGACGAAAGTCAATTAATTGACAAAGTCGTGCACATTAACCGTGTCGCCAAAGTGGTCAAAGGGGGTCGACGATTCAGCTTTAGTGCAATTGTTGTTGTCGGAGACGGAAACGGTGCAATTGGATGTGGATTGGGAAAAGCAGGTGAAGTACCTGAAGCCATCCGTAAAGGGGTGGAAAAAGCCAAAAAAAATATGGTAAATATTGCTTTAAATTCAGGAACTATCCCCTACCAGGTCCTCGGAAAGTATGGAGCTGGAAAAGTACTGCTTAAACCGGCATCCGAGGGAACCGGACTCATAGCCGGTGGTGCTGTCCGCGCGGTGCTTGAGGCAGCGGGGGTTCAGAATATTTTAACCAAATGCATGGGATCACATAATCCGCACAATGTGGTTAAGGCAACAATATCGGGATTGCAACAACTTCAGAGCCGTGAAGCGGTTGCGTTACGTCGTGGGAAAAGACCTGAAGACCTTTAATGGGGTTATACATATGTCTGAGAAATTGAAAGTAACATTAGTAAAAAGCATGATTGGAAGACCTGAGAAACATCGTAAGGTGCTCAGAGGGATGGGCCTGACAAAGATGAACAGAACGGTCGAACTTGAAAATACACCCTCAATTCGGGGGATGATTCATACGGTATCCCATTTAGTTAAGATTGAGGAGAACCTTTATGAAGCTTAATGATTTGTCTCCAGCTTTAGGATCACGAAAGTCCAGAAAACGTTTAGGACGCGGGGTAGGCTCGGGTACCGGAAAAACCGCAGGAAAAGGATCGAAAGGTTATAATGCCCGTTCCGGCGGTGGTGTCAGACCCGGTTATGAAGGCGGTCAGATGCCAATCCATCGTCGGCTCCCGAAACGAGGGTTTACGAATATATTCAAAAAACAGATGGCTGTCATTAATATTCGTGATTTGTCAATTTTCGAAATCGGGTCGGTTATCACAGAAGCTGAACTCGTCCGAAAAGGACTGGTTAAAAGCCGAAGAGATGGTATTAAATTACTGTCCGAAGGAGAAATCCAACACCCGCTCACTATCCAAATCCACCAGGTCAGTGAAAATGCAAGAAAAAAGATAGAACTTGCCGGTGGTAAAATAGAGGTTGCCTAATATGGCCGGTACCGGGATTCAGAATTTATTCAAAATACCTGAATTAAAAAAACGTATCATCGTAACGTGTGTATTGTTGGCTGTATACAGAGTTGGTGTTCATGTACCTACTCCCGGTATTGATGCTATGGCGTTGGCTTCCTTTTTTGCTAAGGCAAAGGGTACGCTTCTGGGATTGTTCGACATGTTTTCCGGGGGGGCCCTGACGCAATTGTCTGTTTTTGCCTTGGGTATCATGCCCTACATCAGTGCTTCCATTATCCTGCAGTTGCTGACGGTTGTTATCCCATATCTGGAAAGACTTTCAAAAGAGGGCGAACAGGGAAGAAAGAAAATAACCCAGTATACGCGATATGGAACGGTTATCCTCAGTATTATACAAGGGCTTGGAATCAGTGTCGGGCTTGAAAGCATGACATCGCCCGGAGGGGCTGCGATTGTAATGGTTCCCGGATGGTCCTTTCGTATAATGACCGTTATTACGCTTACCGCAGGTACTGCTTTTATCATGTGGCTTGGTGAACAAATCACCGAGAGAGGAATTGGCAACGGAATATCACTGATTATATTTGCCGGCATTGTTGCCAGAATGCCCAATGCTATCGGGAATTCGTTTCAGCTGGTATCCACTGGCGAAATATCAATTTTCCTTCTGATCGTAATAGGAATAATGATGGTAGCTGTCATTGGGGCCATCATTTTTGTAGAACAGGGACAACGACGTATACAGGTGCAATATGCAAAGCGGGTTGTCGGCCGCCGAATGTATGGCGGACAAAGTACGCATCTGCCTTTAAAAATAAATACTTCCGGGGTCATACCACCTATTTTTGCTTCATCTATTATAATGTTTCCTGCTACGGTGGCAAGTTTTATAAAAATACCGTGGATGCAGAGTATCGCTGCTCAGATGATGCCCGGAAAATTCTTTTATGAATTATTATTTGTCGGCTTTATTTTCTTCTTCTGTTATTTTTATACAGCTGTCACGTTTAATCCCACTGATGTCGCTGACAACATGAAGAAATACGGCGGCTACATTCCTGGGATTCGTCCGGGCAAACGAACAGCAGATTATATTGATAGAGTGTTGACCCGAATTACATTAGGTGGTGCCATTTATGTTTCAGCCGTCTGTGTACTGCCCTCTGTTCTGATCAGCAAATTCAGCGTTCCTTTTTATTTTGGCGGTACCGCATTATTGATTGTTGTAGGCGTTGCGTTGGACACGATGTCACAGATAGAATCCCATATGCTTACCAGACATTATGATGGATTTTTGAAAAAAGGCGGATCGGGAAGACTTAGAGGCCGCTGACATTCGACTCAAATTTATAACGCCGCCAGAATATTCCCGGACGGTTGAATGGAAAAAAATAATGGAGACATTAAATAAATGGCTAAAGAAGAGCCGATTATAGTGCAGGGCGTAGTAGCTGAAACATTGCCCAATGCAATGTTTAAAGTAGAACTGGAAAATAAACATCAAATACTTGCCCATATATCTGGAAAAATGAGGATGCATTTTATAAAAATACTCCCCGGTGATAAGGTGACGGTTGAGTTGTCCCCGTATGATCTTTCTCGTGGCAGGATAACATATCGATCCAAATAAAATCCGGACACATAAATTGCCAAATCATTATTTAATCCGAACAGACACGATTCATCAGGAGCATTTACAATGAAAGTCAGATCATCTGTTAAAAAGATATGCAGCAAATGCAAAATTATCCGAAGAAAAGGTGTAGTTAGAGTTATCTGTGATAATAAACGACATAAACAGAGGCAAGGATAGAGGAGGACATACCGTTGGCAAGAATTGCGGGCGTTGATTTACCTAAAAATAAACGGATTGAGGTTGGGCTTACCTATATATATGGTATTGGCTCTACGGCTTCCAAGCGAATACTTGATCAACTGAAAATAAATCCTGATACCAAAACCGATGATTTAACGCAGGATGAGATCAATGATATTCGTAAAATAATAGATGATGAATACAAAGTTGAAGGTGAGCTTCGCAGTGAAGTTTCGATGAATATTAAACGGTTAATGGACCTTGGTTGCTATCGTGGCCTCCGGCACAGAAAATCTCTGCCTGTTCATGGACAAAGAACCAGCACGAATGCCAGAACTCGCAAAGGTCCTAAACGTTCGGCTGTAAAGAAAAAAGTCGGAGCTGCAAAGAAATAATTAAGGAAAAACAGGAACGTTAAATATGCCAAAAAAAACGCGAGTTAAACGAAAAGAGAAAAAAAATATATCAAATGGTGTCGTTCATATTCAATCTACATTCAACAATACGATTGTAACCATTACTGATCCGGCAGGAAATGTAGTTTCCTGGTCCAGTTCCGGAGTTCAGGGGTTCAAAGGATCCCGGAAAAGTACGCCATTCGCTGCGCAGATGACAGCTCAGGATGCTGCTAAAAAGGCAATGGAACATGGGATGAAAAATGTCGAAATATATGTCAAGGGACCGGGCGGAGGCAGAGAATCGGCATTAAGATCCCTTCAGGCCGCCGGTTTTAACGTGGTCATGATTAAGGATGTAACTCCTATACCGCATAACGGATGCCGGCCACCCAAAAAACGCAGAGTTTAATATTTAAAATATTCTGTTAGTGGTCCTTATCGAGTTGCGTTCAAAGGGGGATTAAAGGAGGAAAATTTGGCACGATATATTGGTTCGGTATGCCGTATATGCCGACGTGAAAATGAGAAGCTCTTTCTTAAAGGGGATCGGTGTTATTCCGATAAGTGCGGTTTTGATCGGCGCAGTTATGCACCGGGCGAGCAGGGGCAGCGCCGAAAGGGAAAAGACTCTGATTATGGAATACAGTTGCGCGAAAAGCAGAAAGTGAAGCGAATGTATGGCCTTTCGGAAAAGCAGTTCAGACTTTTTTTTAGACGGGCTGAGCAACAGAAAGGTATTACAGGAACTCATCTGCTGATACTTTTGGAACGACGCCTGGACAATGTCCTTTATCGTCTTGGATTTGTTAGTTCACGCAGTCAGGGCAGACAACTTGCCAGACACAATCATATTACAGTCAATGGGAAAAAAGTTAACATTCCTTCATACTTAATTAAGCAAGGCGATGTGGTTGAAATCAGAGAAAAAAGCCGGAATATTCAGGCGTTTAATGAAGCCCTTGACGCTGTGGTAAGAAGAGGTTTGCCGCAGTGGTTGGAATTGGAAAAACAAAATTATAAGGGTATCGTTAAAGCTTATCCTGTGCGGGAAGATATCACCACGCCAATTCAGGAACAGCAAATTGTTGAGCTTTATTCTAAATAATTTTGAAAAACGTTTCTGAATGTTCAAACCACATAAAAATAATTATTCAGAAGTATATTTACGTTTTTTTTGTAAATATCTGGAGATTCTATAATGTCATCAAATGAACTTATGTATATTAACTGGCAACAAATGATTAAGCCAGAAAAGGTTCAAGTTGAGAGCAACCCGAACTACGGCAAGTTCGTTTGTGAACCTCTTGAAAGAGGATTCGGCATAACTATTGGAAATTCCTTAAGACGAAGCATTCTGTCATCATTGCACGGCGCCGCGATTGTCTCAGTTAAATTTGATTCTGTCATGCATGAATTCAACTCTATTCCTGGCGTTATCGAAGATGTTACAGAAATCATATTGAATTTAAAAGACGTTAGGTTGAAAATTTCAGATCCAGATCCTAAAACCATTTATATTGATGTTTTAGAGGAAAGAAAAGTCCTTGCAGCAGATATTTTCAGTGAAGACGGTAAAGTCGAAGTCTTGAATCCTGATCAGTATATTGCCACGGTGACGGGTAACGGGACCCTTAAAATGTCCATGACAGTTAAACTCGGTAAAGGATATTCACTGGCTGAGGCAAATAAAGATGATAATGCATCCATTGGAACAATACCGATCGATGCAGTTTTTTCTCCCATTAAACGTGTCAATTACGTAGTGGGCAATGCCCGGGTGGGACAGCGGACCGATTACGATAAGCTGACACTGGAGGTTTGGACTGATGGCAGCATTATGCCTGAGGATGCTGTCGCTTATGCGGCAAAAATTTTAAAGGAACACCTGACAATTTTCATCAATTTTGATGAAAAATCTGAGCCCGAACTTGAAAGAAAATTAGATGACGAACAAAAACCAAAGTTCAATGAGAACTTATACCGAAGTGTAGATGAATTGGAACTTTCGGTTCGGAGTGCAAACTGTCTTAAGAATGCTGATATACACAAAATCTATCAACTGGTAAGTAAAACTGAATCAGAAATGCTCAAGACTAAGAATTTCGGAAGAAAATCATTGAATGAGATTAAAGAAGTACTTACCGAAATGGGACTTTCTCTTGGAATGAAGATTGAAGGTTTCATACCTCCTGTTGAGGATATAGAGGAAGGAGAGTAAGCGATCCTATGAGACATCGTAAAGCTGGAGTCAAATTAAATAGAACTGGCAGTCACAGAAATGCCATGTTCCGAAATATGGTTACATCATTGTTTAAATATGATCGAATCCGGACAACCGATCCCAAGGCTAAAGAGTTGAGACGTTGGGCGGATCATCTGATTACGCTGGCAAAACGGGGCGATCTTCATGCTATACGTCAGGCGTTGTCGATTGTAAGGGAAAAACAAGTTGTGTATAAACTTTTCGATGAAGCGGGCGAACGGTTTGGAACAAATTCCGGTGGGTATACGCGTATCATAAAAATTGGTAAGAGACCTGGTGATGCCGCCAGTATGTCGTTGATCGAATTGGTCGGTGAGTCCGTAAAAGTGAAAAAAGTTTTAAAAAAGACAGAAAAATTGGTCGAGAAAGATAAAACTCAAGATCAGGAATCATCGGCTGCTCTTTCTGAGTCCGGGCCTGAACAAAATGAGTAGATACTGACTCGATATTTACCTGATGATAAAAAAGTCCTGTCCTGATATGGCAGGATTTTTTTTTAGAGAAAAACCACGTGCTATAACTCCCTGTTTGTGTTGCAAGGTTTTTTTGAAATTATTGGCGCTGTTTCCAAAATTTATAGTTGTGCGTTCTTACGGTAATTTTTTTATTAATTCAGATCACTTCCTCAGAAGATTTTTCACGATGGGTATCCGCCAGTTCGTTTTCAGGTTCTGATGAACGTCGGAAAGTTAAAGGGGCTTTCTCATCTTAAGAGGAATTTACACTACTTTTGCTTTACAAAATTATGATTTTGAATTTGTGTTACGATTGCCTCTGGGTGAAAATAAACGGCATTTTGCGCCGGAACTGATGGCGACCTCAATTGAAGGCAATCGTTTGCTTTTGAACTTCATGGCTTTGCACCCGTGGGGGAAATGCTGTTGCCAGGTTACATAATAAAATTTACAATTATAACAATTAATATGTGCTTGCACTGTCATGATTGCCGGAATATATATAATTAATATGGTAATATTTTACGTTTTCCCTATCCCATGTTTTGTCTTTGCGCATCATTGACTATAAGTCAATGCAAGGGCAGGGTGCCTTACTCGATTCACTATGCCTTGAGTTTCTCATTTTGTTTTTTCCGCCGGGGTTTATTGATAGCGGATTCAGCACAATAGATAGAATGATGATACGGGTATTGAATGAACGATTTTCTTAAATCTTATATAATGAGAATAAAATAAATTCCAATATATTTTTGCAATATCGTTATCAATGATATCCTGTTTTTGAGTTATACCCGCTCCTGATAGATAATCTGCATTTTATATCTTATCAATTCATATGGCTTATACTGACTGAAGATAGAAAATAATCTTTGATTTTTTTTCGAACGAAAATTAATTGAATTTATAGTCGTTGCAACTGCCAGAAATAGCAATTAATGCTTGTTTTCGAGGAGAAATGAAATTACGTGAAGCTGTAAGTCAGATTTTTAAATTAAGTTAAGCTATACGAAAGAATAATCATTTTGCAGTGCTCGACCCCGTTGCGCTTATGGGTTGTGAGAAATTTTGATGCCAATTGGCAATTACGATGGTTAATTCTTATGAAACCTGATTTTCAAAAAGTATTGGTTACCGGTGGCGCCGGATTTATCGGGTCTCATCTTGTTGATGCGCTTCTTTCAGCAGGCTGTGAGGTCCGCGTTTTGGATAATCTTTCTACCGGAAAGCTTTCAAATTTGTGCAAAGTTCATTCTCATATCAATTTTCTGCATGGGGATATCCGGGACAGTGAAATGGTTCTCAGAGCCGTTGATAAATGCGAAGTGATCTTTCATCAGGCAGCCGTCGTTTCCGTGCCTCAGACAGTTGAACAACCGGTTGGATCCGCTATGGTGAATGAACTGGGAACGTTGAATATTTTAGAAGCTGCCCGGAACGCCGGTGTTAAACGGGTGATTATTGCCAGTTCGTGCGCTGTTTACGGCGACAGTCCGGAACTTCCCAAACATGAATCCATGATCCCCAACCCGCTGAGTCCGTATGCAGTACAAAAGCTTACCGGAGAATATTACGCTCGTCTTTACCATCAATTGTACGGTCTGGAAACGGTGTGCCTCCGTTATTTTAACGTGTATGGCCCTCGGCAGGACCCAACCTCTCCTTATTCCGGAGTGATATCCATATTTTTGAACAAAGCGGTTTTAAATCAAGGCCCGGTTATTTATGGGGACGGAAATCAATCCCGGGATTTCGTTTTTGTTGGGGATGTGGTTCATGCCAATATCCTGGCGGCATCCTGCACCGGAATCATTGCGCAACCATTTAATGTTGGCACCGGAAAAAATGTACGGATTAACCGGTTATGGGAGATGATCGCCCGGTTATCGCATGTTAATATAAGTGCCGATTACCGATCCTGGAGATCCGGTGATATTAATGAATCAGTTGCAGATATTTCCCGATCTAAAAATATACTTAAATTTGTGCCCGCTTATTCATTTGAAGACGGGCTTCGCTTGACATGGCAATGGTACAACAGTGCCCAGAGAAAAATATGAACGAACTGGAAAATCCCGGTTTGAAGCGTTATACGAAGGCTGGCTCCGAGGCAACGTTCGGAGGGTATCAAACAAATAGTCAGGTCTCGCGCAAAAATGACTCCGCATAATAAGCGCCGATGCCTCTTGTATGGGCTTTGTTCCGAAAGCGCTGCATCTGCTGGATATCCCTCTGTGTCAGGATAGATGTCGCCTCGACACTTAAAATTGTGAACTTGTTTTTGTGCGAACCCTTAGAGGTAATATGATATGTCATTGAATTATCAAACCGTTTTAGTGACGGGCGCAGCCGGATTTATCGGTTCCCATCTGTCAAAAAAGCTGTTGGAAAAGGGCTTTCAGGTAACGGGAATTGATAATCTTAACGCCTACTATGACGTGGCTCTTAAAAAAGACAGGCTGGCGTTTCTTGAACCTTTTTCGTTGTTTTCATTTCATCAAATCGATTTGACCAATCGGGAAGCTTTGCGCCGTCTGTTTGAGCAGCATCAATTTGATGTGGTGGTCAATCTGGCTGCTCAGGCAGGGGTTAGATATTCGTTGGAAAATCCATATGCCTATGTCGATTCAAACATCACGGGGTTTGTTAACCTGCTTGAATGCTGTCGATACAGTCATATAAAGCATCTGGTGTTTGCCTCTTCAAGCTCTGTGTATGGTGCCAATACCAGAATGCCGTTTTCGGTGCATGATAATGTGGATCATCCGGTATCCCTCTATGCTGCGACCAAAAAAGCCAATGAACTTATGGCTCATACGTACAGCCATCTTTTTGGCCTCCCCTGCACCGGGCTAAGGTTTTTTACCGTTTACGGCCCATGGGGCCGGCCGGATATGGCTCTTTTCATGTTTACGCGGGCCATATTGGAAGAAAAACCGATCAAGGTATTTAATTATGGGAAAATGAAACGGGATTTTACCTATATCGACGATATCATCGGGGGGGTCGTCAAAACCATGGATCATATCCCTCAGCCCGATACAATGTGGGACAGTAATGAACCCGATCCAGGAACATCCTATGTGCCATATCGAATTTACAATATAGGTAATAATAGGCCGGTTCAGCTGATTCGATTTATTGAAGTCATTGAAAACGCGTTGGGAAAACAGGCCCGAAAAGAGTTTCTCGATCTTCAGCCCGGGGATGTTATAGACACATATGCTGAGATAGATGATTTTGTGCGCGATATCGGATTTAAGCCCGAAACACCTATTGAAACCGGGATCAGCCGTTTTGTCGACTGGTATAAAAGCTATTATGGATATTGATTGGCTTGTATCCGTAAATGGCCTTTTCAAAGTCTGGAAACAGGGTGTATCCATCTTTTTAAAGCCGAATTTATGGCCGGGTACTGATGGGTGGCATGCATTCGTAATCATGCTTGCTGCCGTTGTATCCCAAAGCGAGTGATGTCTGCTGGCCGGCAGCTGGTGGCTATTGAAGCGATGCGGATAAATACATCCCATGATTTTTCCGGAGGGCCCGGGATCTGCTCAATAATGGTTTCGATTGAACCCGATGCCCAAAGGTTTATAACATGATTGATTATTTTGCCTGACGGGTTGTCTGGTTTGATTCAATGTCGCATGAAAATGTGAAGGCGATGCCGGTTGTCGAGTCTCAACGTGCTGTTATTCCCGCAATGCTGTTGAGCGGGAATCCAGGATCTTTGCTCGATTCACGATAAAAACATTCGGCCATGACGATAACGATAAATGGTACTTTTGAAAAGCCAGAGTCCCTTATCCATAGGCCCATAAATTTCATGTCAGGAAAGTACAAGGAGAATTAAATGAAACTTACCATCATAGGTACAGGATATGTGGGTATCGTTACCGGTACAGGATTTGCTAATCTCGGAAATGATGTAATCTGTCTTGATGTAGACAGGGAAAAAATTCAACACCTGGCAGACGGG
The DNA here is from genome assembly GCA_028704555.1 of Desulfobacterales bacterium. NCBI lineage: Bacteria > Pseudomonadati > Thermodesulfobacteriota > Desulfobacteria > Desulfobacterales > Desulfobacterales bacterium. Next base: position 72,472 of record JAQWFD010000001.1, on the reverse strand, counting down.
GAGTTGACCATATATGAGCCCGGCCTTGAAGAGATATTTCAACGGAATGTGAAAGGGGGACGGCTCCGGTTCACAACGGATCCAATGAAAGCCATTGAGGAATCCGATGTTATTTTTATCTGTGTGGGGACTCCGACCGATCATTTTCTCAATGCCGATTTGACGGCGGTAAAGGCTGCTGCCCGTAATATCGGTCTGTTTATGAAAACTTATAAAGTTATCGTCAATAAAAGTACCGTGCCGGTGGGAACAGCCGACCTGGTCCGACAGATTATTCTCGAGAATCTTAAATCAGATACCACATTTGATGTGGTGTCAAATCCTGAATTTTTGAGAGAAGGAGCGGCTGTAAAGGATTTTGAGAATCCGGATCGAATTGTAATCGGCACTGACAGCAAACGTGCTGAGGAGTTAATGATTTCATTATATGCCTCCGTCGTCAGGATAGGCAGGCCGATTATGGTTACCAGCATCGCCAGTGCTGAGTTGATTAAATATGCCAGCAATGCCATGCTCGCAACCCGAATCAGTTTTATGAATCAGTTGGCGCTGTTATGTGAAAAAACAGGTGCAGACATTAAAGAGGTGGCTAAAGGCCTTGGACTGGACAGTCGAATCGGTCCCCGATTTCTTCAGGCCGGCATTGGCTATGGTGGCAGCTGCTTTCCTAAAGATGTGCAAGCGCTGATTTCGACGCTGAAACATTTTGATTGCGATAGTGATCTGTTTGAGGCCGTCCATCGGATTAACGAAAAACAAAAAACCGTCGTGGTAGAAAAAATCAAATCGGTATTGGAAATTGATCAAAGCAAAATTGCCGTATGGGGCATTTCTTTTAAGCCTAAAACCGATGATATCCGTGAAGCGCCTTCCATTGAAATTATAAACAATCTGCAGGCGCTTGGCGCAACAATTCACGCATATGATCCGATTGCCATGGATAATGCCCGCAAAGTGCTAAGAGACGTGGTTTTTTTCGAGAATCCATATGAAACGATTCAAGGATGTGACGCATTGATCGTCGGTACTGAATGGGATGAGTTCAGAAGCCTTGATATGCGGGCGGTTAAAGTGCTGCTCAGAAAACCGATTATAGTGGATGGAAGAAATATTTATGGTCCAGAAGAATTAAAAAAACTCGGGTTCACCTATTTAGGCATCGGGCGATGATAAGTCGGGGACTGACTTGTCGAAAAACTGGTTGATCAATCCGGCGGCGGGATGATGTTCAACTCACTGATTTTATAAAGCAATGTTTTGTAACTTATTTTCAGTATCCTGGAGGCCTTGCTGCGATTCCAGCCGGTTTGGGAAAGAACATGGGCGATAATTTTCTTTTCGATTTTATCCATGGCCTTTTTTTTGGTTTTTTTTAGAGAAAATGAGCCGTTGGCTGAGATATCATTTCCTTCGGCGTATGGCAGCATGTCGTCCATCAGAAGAAAATTTTCAAAAGATCCTCTGGGTGAAGCACAACCGGGTTCCGGATTTGATGATGTATCATGTAAGAACAGCTCATCGATAATTTCATCCCAGTTTTGTATGACCATCAGTCTTTTAAGAATATTCTGAAGTTCTCTCACATTGCCGGGCCAGGGGTATGACTCGAGTTTTTCAAAAATGTAAGCCGGAGGAACGACAATATCCTTTTTATCAAACTGGGAGGTATACTTTTCCATATAAAACTTTATTAGCGATGGAATATCTTCAGGCCTTTGTCGAAGAGGGGGAATGTGTATATTGATGATATTCAGACGATAATATAGATCTTCTCTGAACGTGCCCTCCTTGATGCTTTTGTCAAGCCGATGATTCGTAGCTGCGATGACCCAGCTATCGGTCCGGGTTTCTTTTTCGGAGCCCAATGGGGAAAACTCTCCGTTCTGGAGCACATGGAGCAGTTTGGCCTGAAGCGGAAGGGACATATCGCCGATTTCGTCCAGGAATAAGATCCCGTCGTTGGCCAGTTCAAATTTGCCTCTTTTTTTACGTCCGGCTCCGGTAAAGGCCCCTTGTTCATATCCGAAAAGCTCACTTTCCAATAATCCTTCCGGCAATGCCGCACAATTGATTTTTATAAAGGCTTTCCCCCGCCTGGAGGAATTAAAATACAGGGCGTGTGCGACCACTTCCTTGCCGACACCACTTTCTCCGGTAATAACGATATTTAGGCCCGTATCGGCAACATGTCGAATCAGATCTCGTACACGTTCGATGCTTTTGCTTACACCGATTAAAGGAGGTGAGTAAGAATCCATAGCATAGCTGATTGATTTTATAAGTTATGGGTTATTGAAAAATGTTTCAGAGTATAACGCCTTTAGCTCAAAATGAATCTGATCCTGTTTGAGCAACTATGGCCAGGGCGTTTTTGAAATTTGCAGCGGTTTCCGGCAACGCTCTTTAAGCGCCTCAGGATCGAATAAATTTAACGATTTCGCAGTGTGTTTCTAACTGATATAAAAGGCCACCACAAAACGGCGTCCAACCGGTGTTTATGGCCCCTGGTATTGAATTTTGGCAGGGGGTGTATATCGCGTTTTTATCCGACTTTGTGGATCGGTAATATCACTGTCAGGATTTTCGCCTTGAAATAAGAGCTGTGATACATTTATCTAACTCAGCAAGTTCGAATGGCTTTTCCAGGACTAAATCGGCATGAACTTCAGCCGCCAGCGCTTCGGGGTGTTCGCCCCAACCTGTTATGGCGATGACAGGAAGATTCGGGGCGTTTTTTTTGGCGATAGAAATAATACCGAAGCCACTGATATTTGGCATGATCAAATCCGTAATAATCAGATCAAACCCTTGTTTTTCCGATTCAAGAAGCTTTATTCCGTCAAGTCCGTTTGATGCCGAAATGACACAATACCCTTTTTTATGGAAATATTGGCTGAGACTATCAAGAACTTCTTCGTTATCATCAATAATCAGCAACTTGATTCCATTTGCCATGACTGCCTCGGAGCGGGGAATAATAGCATATAGGTTGAAAACAAGGTTGAAAGAAAAATTACGAAATCAGCTAATGGTTGTTGAATAAATTTTGAGAGGGGCTGCAGTTTGACAGTTTTGACAGTGTTGATCGATTAAGCAGTTGAACTAAAAAAAGAGATGGTGCCGAAGGCCGGACTTGAACCGGCACGGGCGTAGCCCACTACCCCCTCAAGATAGCGTGTCTACCAATTCCACCACTTCGGCACATTTTATAGAAGCTTAAGAGGTTTTACCGGAGGTTTGGTCCCCGGTCCCAGCCGGTGCGGCTGGTGTATTCGTATTGTTCGGGCTTTCGGGTGCTGCTTTCTGTTCGATCGGAGCAGGGGGCGTCCCTGTTATTACGGACTCACCTGTTTTGTGGCCGGACATGTAAGCCAACCCGAGCGATGTAATCATAAATACCACAGCTGCCACAGTGGTCGCCTTGGTCAAAAAGGTAGAGGCCCCCGCACTTCCAAATACCGTGTGACTAGATCCTCCTCCAAAAGCGGCGCCCATGTCCGATCCTTTTCCGGTCTGGAGCAGGACAATCAGAATAAGTGCTATGCAAACTATAATATGAATGACGACTAGAAAGATGGACATAATTTTTTTATTATTAGAATAAAATTATTTGTAATTATGAATGATATCGGAAAACGTTTCAGGATTCAAGCTGGCACCTCCAACAAGAGCCCCGTTTACATCCTTCATCGACATCAGCTCTTTTACGTTTGTTGGTTTTACACTACCTCCATACAGTATTCTGATGGATTTGGCAAGTACCGAACCAAAACTTCTTTCAAGCAATGATCGAATAAACTGATGAATTTCCTGAACCTGCTCGCTTGTAGCTGTTTTACCTGTTCCAATGGCCCATACAGGCTCATATGCAACGATGACCTCTTTCATGTCATCAGAAGATATACCTCTTAACCCGTTTTGTATCTGTTTGTCAAGTACAGAAAATGTTTCTTTTGATTCCCGCTGTCGTTCAGTCTCACCGACACAAAAAATCGGGGACAGATGATGGTGGACGGCAGCAGATATTTTTTTATTGACGGTTTGATCTGTTTCATTAAAGTATTGGCGCCTTTCGGAATGCCCGATGATAACATGTTTACACCCTGCGGACAACAGCATCGGTGGGGATATCTCTCCGGTATATGCGCCTTCGCTTTCCCAGAAGATATCCTGGGCGCCAAGGGATATATCGGAGTGTTTTAAAATTTCAGATACCGGCGCCAGTGATGTAAACGGTGGAGCGATCATAACGTCAACTTCCGTGACATCAGCAGAAAATAACACAAGCTTTTTTGCGGTTTCAACAGCTTCGTTGCAGGTTTTAAACATTTTCCAGTTTCCCGCAATAAACGGTTTGAGATTGCCCATCAGTTGGTCTCCTTGAATGAACAGAACCCGAAGTCCCGGGTTATGAAAAATGAGAAGGTGCTTAATTCCTATTATGCAAGCAAGGTGCATCGTTTGAAACGATTTAAGACGATTTTGAGGTGTGCTGTGGCTAAAATTCGATACCCGGACTGCCCCATTTTTTTAAAACCGTGTTTATGGACGGCCAGCCGTTGCGGTTTAACAAAAATTTCATTCATGCGGCTGAACCGCAGCCAGCCAGTTCCAGCGCCGGAGACATTCCTCATTGGATCGGTATTTGCTTCGATGCCGTCCGGCCCCCGATTTTTTGGATTTTTATCATGATATCAAAATATAACGAAAATATACGATATGATAAGAAACTTTAAGCTATAATTCCGCGCCGATCATGGATGCCAGATCCACCATTCGGTGGGCATACCCGCTTTCGTTGTCATACCAGGCAAGTACCTTGACCATATTGTCTGCCATGAATGTCGAGGGTGCGTCCACAATGGATGATAATGTTGATCCATTGAAATCTGTAGATACCAGCGGGATTTCCTCATAACCCAGGATGCCGGCCAGCGACGTTTCTGAGGCTTCTTTCAGAGCGTCATTGATATCTGATATCGTGACTCCGGATTTTTTTATGGTTACCACCAGATCGACGATAGAAACATTCGGAGTAGGAACGCGAATCGCAAGGCCGTTTAATTTTCCGGATAATTCAGGTATGACTAAAGCGACTGCTTTTGCCGCTCCGGTTGAGGTCGGAATCATTGACAATGCGGCTGCTCTCGCCCGTCGAAGATCTTTGTGCGGCATATCCACAAGCCGCTGATCGCCGGTGTAGGCGTGTATCGTCGTCATCAGACCGCATTTGATTCCAAAATTTTCGAGGATTATTTTAGATACCGGGGCAATACAATTTGTGGTACAGGACGCGTTTGAGATGATATGATGCTGCCTTGGATCGTACTGATTTGAGTTTACGCCCATTACGATGGTGATGTCCGGATCTTTTGCCGGTGCGGATATTATCACTTTTTTAGCGCCGGCAGCCAGATGCTTTGATACGTTCTCGGAACTTCGGAAAATACCCGTACATTCGGCAACAATATCGACATCGAATTTTTTCCAGTCAAGATTCGCCGGATCTTTTATGGAGGTTATCGGAAATGGCTTCCCGTCTACGTCGATTGAATTTTCGTTGGCCTTTACCTCATGATCCAGTATCCCATGAACCGAATCGTACTTGAGAAGATGGGCCATTGTGATAGAATCTGTCAGGTCGTTAATCGCTACCACATCAACTTCAGGATGCGTTAACGCGGCCCTGAAGACAAGCCGTCCTATTCTCCCAAAACCATTTATGCCAATCCTTACACTCATGCTCGGTTTCTCCTTCGTGTGGTTTTCGGATAATGTAATTTTCTCAGTTAAATAGTCAGTCTATAAACCTTGGTGCCGGCTTCACCTCCGGCGGGTCAGGTGAATGTGATGGATGTGCCGTGCTGCAGGTACTGCTGCAGATCAGGCCATATAATCTTTTTTATCAATTCTGTGATTCGAATGCAATATCCAAAGATAATAGGGGGGAACTTCGGTTTGCTATGTTCTTTTATTGCCCTTCAATATCCGGCTTGCCATGGAAATGCTTTTTTTCCCGAATGCCTCGAGTGTTTCAGCCAGCTCACTCAGCTCCTGGGTCCTGCGTAAATGGGTCGCTTTAATCAAAATGGGAAGATTTACACCGGATATGACTTCAACCCTGTCTTCCTCCAGGAATGAATAGCTGAGATTCGAGGGGGTGCCGCCAAACATATCCGTTAGAATCAATACGCCTTTGCGTTGACGGACGCGTTTAATCGTTTCGGCTATTTTTTTTCGCAGTTTGTCTGCGTTTTCATTTAAATCGATGGATACGGACTCCATAGCTTCAGGTCGAGATCCTTGAATGAATGTTGCTGTCTCGATCAACGATTCGCCAAGATGACAATGGGTAACGATAACGATGCCTATCATAGAATTATATTTAACTCCTTAAATTCGAAGATGCACGAAACGCTTTATTACAGCGGCCATCTCTGCTGGTGATCGATATTATCGATATACCGAACGGCTTATTAGTAACAAGTGAATCTGTGTGACTATCCATTTCTATGGAATTCGAAGCTGCTGACCTGTTACCAGTAAGCAGTCGTTTCTATGATATCGAGCCTGCGGTATAGATGTCCTGTTCGATGTCTCTGTGGGTAATGTTTATCGTGTGCTGACCGGAAAGCAGATGCTTATATATTGCTTTAGCGATCGTGACTGAACGATGGCGTCCACCGGTACAACCCACAGCGATGGTCAAATACGCCTTCCCTTCTTTCTCGAATAACGGAATTAAAAAGTCCAGAAGATCTAAATATTTTTGTAAGAAAATCCGGGTTTCGGGGTTATTGAGAACGAAATTTTGAATTTCCGGGGACTCACCGTTGAGCGGCTTTAATTCCGGTATAAAAAACGGATTTGAGAGAAATCGAACGTCGATTACCAGATCCGCTTCACGTGGAATACCGTATTTAAAACCGAATGAGAGAACATTAATCTGCATCGGCGCAAACTTTTTACTTTGTTGCGCGATGTCGAAAATGACGGCCTTTAATTCATGAACATTGAAACGGGAGGTGTCAATGATTTTATCAGCCGCTATTCTCAGCGCTTTCAGCTGCTCTTTTTCCGCCCGTATGCTTTCAAGCAGATTTCCGCATTGTGTCAGAGGATGATGCCTGCGCGTCTGACTGTAACGCTTGACCAGGGCGTCTTCGTCTGCCTCCATGAAAAGAATCGAATAATGATAGCCCTGCTGGTTTAAGAATTTAAAAACCGGGGGATATTTGGTCAGAAAACCTTTTTCCCTGAGATCCATTACAAAAGCGAAACCAGAGAGTTCAGAATCGTTTTCCAGTGGTAATTTCAAAAGTTTCGGCAGCAATGCCACCGGCATATTATCCACGCAATAAAACCCGGCATCTTCAAATGCATCAATTGCGGTACTTTTCCCAGAACCGGAAAGTCCCGTGATAATATGAATACTTAAATTTTTCACGTTAAAACATCTGCATCATGTGCCGTATAAGAATTGTGTGTGGTTTTGGGCGCTTAACCGAATTTCAATGTCCATCAAAAACGATATGCCGTTTCCATGTACGCCGGATTCGGGTTTTTATCCTCAAAATATTTCAGGGGGTGCGGGTAGATACTCGTCTGCTTTGAACTTGAAAAAACTACCCGCGATTTATGGATGAACCCATTTTAACGCTTAATTCGAAATAGAGGAGGTCCTCTAAAATTCCTGGTCCACTTTTTTTAAAAGATCCAGAACCTCCTCAGAATTTTTTGCTTCCATCAGTCTGGTTTTAAACGGCTCATTTTTCAGGATCTTGGAAATTTGAGCCAGTACTTTTAAGTGGATACCTGTAGAATTCTCAGGGGTTAACAATAGAAAGAAGATATGGGTCGGCTTCCCGTCGATAGATTCGAAATCAACGCCTTTACGGCTCAAGCCAAAGCCCAGTATCAAAGATTCAAGAGACTTGAGCTTGCCGTGAGGAATTCCGATTCCACCTCCGATTCCGGTGCTTCCCAGCATTTCTCTTTCCATCAGTACGTGAAAGAGTTTATCCTGATTGATCCCGGAAAGACGGGCTGCGGGCCCGACAAGTTCTTCAAGGATTCCTTTTTTATCTGATGATTTCAGATCAACCAGAATTGAGTCTTTATATAATACATCCAGAATTTTCATTTCGATTTATGCTTCAACTCCGGTTTCTATGCCAAGTTTGTATCCTTTCCGGGACTGGCATGTGTGAGCAAGGGGGGCAGCCAATCAGACGTTAGGCTGAATGAGCCCGTAATTCCCGTCGTTGCGTCGATACAATACATTGACTGCCTCTGTTCTTGCATTGGTAAAGACAAGAAACTGATTTGTTATCAGATCCATCTGCATGACGGCTTCTTCCACATCCATGGGCTTGTATTCAATATGGTTGACCTTGATATCTGTTTTGATTAAATTGTCATAATCTCCCGGCGCTGGGGAGGGGGTCGGTCTGGTTTTTGTCTTTGATTTTGAATTGTTTCTATACTCTCTTGATTTTTCTTTACTTTTTTTTATCTGTTTGTCCAGCTTGTCAATAACCAGATCGATGGCTGAATACATGTCGTTGGTTTTTTCCTTGCCATTAATATTGAGCCTGTCACCCGAAATACTGATTTCAGCAATATGACGAAATTTTTCAACCAAAAGAACTACGTTTGCTTCAGCTGGATTATCAAGAAATTTGTCAAATCGGTTGAGCTTTTCCTGAACATAGGTTTTCAGATGGTCTGACGGATCGGTATTCTTGAACGTTACAGCAGTCTGCATAAACAACTCCTTTTAGTATTGTTTACGTTTGTTCGAAGGAAGCACCTTCAGCATCTCTCTGTACTTGGCTACCGTTCTTCTGGCGATATCAATGTTTGACTCTTTTAACATTTCAGCGATTTTGTTATCGCTGTATGGCTTTTTTGAATTCTCACTTTCGATGATCTGCCTGATTTTGTCCATCACACTGGCAGATGCCACTGTCCCCCCATGCATACGATTAATAGAACTATTGAAAAAATATTTCAATTCAAAAATTCCCTGAGGGGTATGCGCGTATTTGTTGGTGGTTACACGGCTGATCGTCGACTCGTGCATGCCTATATCCTGTGCCACGTTTTTCAGAACCATAGGCTTTAAATAGGATATGCCTTTTTCGAAAAAGTCTTTCTGAAAGAGCAGAATGCTTTCCATGACCTTATAGATGGTTTTTTGGCGCTGCTGGATACTGCGAATCAGCCATGCAGCGGATCGCATTTTATCCTGTATATAATCCCGGGCCGAGTCGGCAGAATGATCATTCTGGCTGATCGAGGCTTTGTAAAAAGGATTGATCCGCAGGCGTGGCATCCCGTCATTGTTCAGTACGATAACAAAATCGTCGTCCACTTTGTAGACATAAATGTCCGGAACTATATAAATCGGTTCTTCATCCGAGAATTCACGGCCGGGTCTGGGTTCAAGCCCCTGGATAATTCTGACAGCAGAGATAACGTTTTCGATATCTGTTTTCAACGCCTTGCATATGGCCTTGTAATTTTTATTTTCAAGATGAGCCAGGTGATGGTTGATGATTTCCGTGACAATCGTTTCCTTGAGCCCCAGCGCTTTTACCTGGATCATAAGGCATTCGCTTAAATTTCTCGCGCATACCCCGACCGGGTCAAACGTTTGCAGAACCGACAGCACCTGCTGGACATTTTCAGGCGATGCATTACTGGTTTCAGCGATGTCTTCGATAGAAATCTTCAGATAGCCGTCTTTATCCAGATTGCCGATAATCAGACTGCCGATGGCCTCTTCTTCCATGGAAGGGGCCGTCATCATAAACTGCCACAAAAGATGCTCGGTTAACGATTCCTTTTTGGCGATAAATGATTCAAAACTGGTTTGCTCCTTTTTTTCGAATTCAAAATTGGCCTTGCCGGGTGAATTATATTCATCAATATAATTGCTCCAGTCGATATCATCATTGATTTTCTCCCCAATAGTTACCTCTTTGAGGACCCCGGATTCAATCGGTTCGGGTTCAACCGGATCGGTATGGATATCGTCAGCGGCATCTATTGTCTCTTCCAGAGCAGGATTCTCCTCCAGTTCCTGCTGAATGGTGTCCATTAATTCCAACCTGGACAGCTGAAGAAGTTTGATCGCCATCTGAAGCTGCGGCGTCATGATCAGTTGCTGGGATAATTTGAGCTGTTGCCTTAATTCAAGTACCATTTTATAACCCGGACTCTAATTTTATAACCTGAACTCTTTTCCTAAATATATCCGGCGGGCGGTTTCGCTTGCAGCAATTTTCTGAGGCGAGCCGGATTCGATGATTTTACCATCGCTTAGTATATACGCATTGTCACATACACCAAGCGTTTCTCTGACGTTGTGATCTGAAATCAGTACCCCGATACCCCGTTTTTTCAGATGGCCGATGATGGTTTTAATGTCGATGACGGCTAATGGATCAACTCCGGCAAACGGTTCGTCAAGAAGTATGAAGTAGGGATTTGTTGCAAGCGCCCGGCTGATCTCAAGGCGTCGTCTTTCTCCGCCGGAAAGAACCCCGGCTTTATGTCCGGAAAGATGATCGATGCCAAGTTCCTCAAGAAGTTTATCCGCACGATGCTCTACTTCCGATTTGGAAACGGGAAGCGTTTCCAGAATAACCATGATGTTGCTCTTGACGTCGAGCTTTTTAAAAATGGACGTTTCCTGAGGAAGATACCCAACACCTTTACGTGCTCTCATATGCATGGGGTGCTGCGTAATATCTTCGCCGTTCAGAGATACATTGCCTTCATCCGGCTTGATCATGCCAACGGTTATATAAAAAGTGGTAGTTTTGCCTGCTCCGTTGGGTCCGAGCAGTCCCACAACACTTCCGCTTTCAACGCTCAGGTTGACACCGTTGACAACCCGCCTGCCGTTGTATGATTTGACCAGATTTTGAAGTGTTAAAGAGGCCATCATACCGGTGTTCGTTTTTCGATGATAAAGTTAATCATTAAGGGAGTCACTTCCTGAATGCAGCACGGCTTTAACTTGTTGATCGGGGTCGCTTTCAATTTTAATACGCCCATCGGTTCTGTCCAGAATGATTTTAGCGCCTGAAATGGAATCCGTTCCGGATGAAATCGTTGAATTTTTGCCCGTTAACACCAGTACTTTCGTTTGTGTAATATAGGTAGCCTGCTGCGTGATGGCAACTTTATTGCCAAAAATTATTTTAACGTTTCCGGTGGCTGTAATTTTTTCGATGGTTGCCTCAGCGCCGGTATTTCCGGGATTAGTTTCTTTGGAATGAGTAATGTTAAGTTTATCGGCAAAAATGACGGTATCGGTTTGTTTCGCTTTAACATTTCCGATAAATTCGGCATTCTGACTGGTGCTGTCATAAATCAGCTGGTCCGAAGTAATATGGATCTGGTTTATATCCGCATTGTGGTCTGAAGTTACAGTGGTCTTTCCGGCTGTCACGCAGACGGGCATACACCAGAGGCTTATGGTAAATACGCAACCTATGATTGATAAAAATCGCGGGCTGATATGCTTAATAAGACAATGCGCTTTCACTGAAGCATCCCTCCACCCGGCCTTTAAAAAAGGCTTTATTGGTATTTAGATCGAACATCATTGATTCGGCAGACAGGCTGGATGTCATCTGGTTGATGGCTATCGGAATTTTTGTTATCAGTCTCCGCTGAGCATGATGATAAGTCAGTTGGTCAGTTTTCATTACGATATTACGATTTTTTACGATAACATTTCCTGTCACTTCGATGTCATTCGATTCGGTATTCACGCTTCCCTGATCAGCGGTAAGATAAATTTTCTGATTGTTTTTCAGGAAGAAAGTGACCGACAGTTTCTTTAGAACAGCCTCTTTTTTGTTATCAATGAATTCGACAGAATCGGCATCCAGACTCCATTCGGTTATTCCATCGCGTGTGGCGGTCTGATGCACCCGGTTGATGGTGATATCCGGCTGATTGTCAGCAGCCGGCAACGCCGGATCCCGATTGCTCAAATTTTTAACCCTGTAGTGATAACCAAAAAATAAAGCCGTTAAAATAATCGAAAGAATGATAGCAGATGAAATTGCAAAAATATATATATTTTTAGACATGGGTCGCTCGGTGCCAAGCTTCATAAAAATTGGTTCAGGGCTTTTCCCCAGAGGTCCTGCGCCTTCAGAATCGCTTCACAGATTTCTCTTACAGCCCCCTGACCGCCTTTACGTGTCGTTACGATCTGAGCAAGCTCAATGACGGTCTCATCAGCGTCGGCCACGGCGATGGGCAGCCCCACCCGTTTCATCGGGGCGAGATCGGGTAAATCATCTCCGATGAATGCCATGTGCCTCGTATCGATACCACTGACCGATACAATATGATCGAGCACGGCGGCCTTGTCAGTGACATTGTCAAACATCCAGGTGATTCCAAGTTCGCGGGTTCGTTTCAAAAGAGCAGGGGAGCTTCTTCCGGTAATAATTCCGGCATGAATCCCGGCCTTCATGAGCAGTTTGATTCCAAGTCCGTCCTTGACATTGAAGGCTTTGGTTTCTACGCCGGTATCGCTGTAGATGATTGTACCGTCCGTCAGCACACCGTCAACATCAAGCAGCAGCAGTCGAATTTGTTTTAACCGGCTGTCGGCGATCATAACAGAAATATTCCTTTAGGGCCCATTCTGCTCACATCAGGGCCGAACGAAGCGTTTTGAGTCCAGCCAGAAAATCATAAAGGCTGTCAAGTCTTAATGAATTGGGGCCGTCGCACAGTGCTTTGTCGGGGTCTTTATGTACTTCGATGAATATGGCGCTGGCTCCGGCAGCCACAGCCGCCCGTGCAAGCGTCGGAACAAATTCGCGCTGCCCCCCGGAACAGTTGCCCTGTCCGCCAGGAAGCTGGACGCTGTGGGTGGCGTCAAAAATAACCGGAAAAGCCATGTCCTGAATGATTTTAATGCTGCGAAAATCCACGACGAGGTTATTGTAACCAAACATGGTGCCGCGTTCAGTAATCAGTATCTGATTATTTCCGGTGGATAATACCTTTTCGGCAACATTGGCGATATCCCACGGCGCAAGAAACTGTCCCTTTTTGATGTTCACGGGTTTTCCTGTTTTAGCCACCTCCAGGATAAAATCAGTCTGGCGACATAAAAAGGCGGGTATCTGAATAATATCCAACACCCTGGCTGCGGTTGATATTTCATCTATGCAGTGGACATCCGAAAGAATGGGGATATCCAGTTTTTTCTTGATATCCGATAAAATTTTAATGCCATCGGCCAATCCCGGTCCCCTGAATGAATGAATTGAGGATCGGTTGGCCTTGTCATAGGACGCTTTAAAAATGAACGGTATTTCCAGTTGCTGTGTAAGCTCCTTGAGAAAACGGGCTGTTTCAAAAGCGCTTCGATGGTCTTCTATAACGCATGGCCCTGCGATAAGAGCCAGAGGGGTATCCGGGCCGCCGATAGATAATCTCTCATTGATCCGGACGCAATGGGTATTTTGTTTAGTAATCATAATTTAAACAGCTCTCGAACCTATGGGAAAATGAAGTGCCCTTCTGGAAAAGCAGCTGATCCAAAAGGGGGTAGCGAACGATAAAGGATTATCGCTATAATGCCAGAGCGTTCGGGAATTCGGATCTGACAGTTCTGAAACGATGCAGGTAATCTATAACCCAACCCCCGAAATGTCAAGAAACGAAAAACAGGCCTTGATTAGCACCGCTTTAATTGCTAATATCCCATGTTTAAATTGATAAAAATGACACGGAGCATAGTCTTTTGAAAGAAAAAAAGAAAAAATTTAAATTGTGGATCATCGGGTTGCTTTGCACCGTCATTGTTGTGCCGGTTTTATGGATTTTGATTACGCGGTTGGAAGGCGAAACGCCGGCAATGACCCTGAGTCCTGATATTCGGTCGATCGGTATATCTCAAAATCTCACGGTTTCAGCGAGTGATGACAAAAGCGGTCTGCGTCGTCTGTGGATTGGCCTGCTTCAGAAGGGAAAGGAAATTCAGCTGCTGGAAAAGGAATTTCCGGCTGCCGGGGTTTTCAACGGCGGACAGGTCCATAATACGTCAGTTGAAGTGGCGCTGGAGCCTCGCGAGTTGGGACTTGTCGAGGGGGAGGCCGTTATCCGTATGGTTGCATCGGATTTTTCGTGGCGCCGGTGGTGGAGGGGCAATCGAACCTATTCGGAAAGGCGGATCGTCATTGATACCAGAGCCCCTGAAATCGAAGTGCTTACCCGGGTTCATAATGTTTCTCAGGGTGGCTCAGCGCTTGTTGTCTATAAAGTGTCCGAGCCATGTTCAGAAACCGGTGTGAGTGTCGGAGATAAATTTTTCCCCGGTTATTCCGGTTATTTCAAAGATGCGAATCTGTTTCTGGCTTTTTTTGCGCTGGGGCACGAACAGGGGCCTGGAACGCGCCTGGCTGTCCAGGCGACCGATATCGCCGGAAACATCACCCGGGCCGGATTTCCTCACTACATCAGGAAAAAAGCGTTTAAAGCTGACACTATCCGCATCTCTGATAAATTTCTGGAATGGAAAATGCCTGAATTTGGTTCTGATTTGCCGAAGGAATTGGATTCAGCATCCTTTTTAGATAAATTTCTGTATGTTAATCGTGATATCCGGCAGGCAAACTATGAGACGATAACCAGAATACCCGGTCAGTGCCATTCCAATGGTACCATGTACTGGGAAGGGGCATTTCTCAGGCTTCAGGGGGCAGCAAGAAAAGCCAGTTTTGCTGATCAGCGTCGATATGTGTATCAGGGTCGTGATATCGATCGTCAAACGCATCTTGGAGTGGATCTGGCATCTGTTTCGCTTGCGCCCGTTCCCGCAGCCAACAGCGGAAAGATCGTTTTTATCGGTGCGATAGGTATATATGGCAGGACCGTGATCGTCGACCACGGATTCGGCCTGTCCAGTACGTATTCCCATTTAAGCAGCTGTGATGTGAAAACAGGCCAGATGGTTTTAAAAGGGGATATAATCGGCCATACCGGCACCACCGGGATGGCAGGGGGGGATCATCTCCATTTTGGAATGATGGTTCACAATACCTTCGTCAATCCGGTTGAATGGTGGGATTTGTCCTGGATCAGAAATAATATTACGGATAAGATAAAAACCGTTCAATCCGGTCTTAATATTTCGAATGGATGATCTGATATTTCGGCGTTTTTTTTAAATTGTACGCGGCCTGGCGGAAGTATCGGTTGAATGTACAGCGGGAGAATATTTTAGAAATGGAACAATATGAAGTAAACAAGACGTATCAGCAGATCAATGACAAAATAAGGTCCGGTGAAGTCGTTGTCGTGACGGCCGAAGAAATGATAGATATTGTAAAGGCCGAGGGGCCGGTTGCGGCGGCAAGGCGTGTGGATGTGGTAACCACCGGAACATTTGCGCCGATGTGTTCTTCCGGCGCGTTTATTAATTTTGGTCATTCCGTTCCCGGAATAAAGGCGTCTCATACGTGGCTGAATAATGTGCCCGCCTATGGAGGGCTAGCGGCCGTTGATTGTTATATCGGCGCAACGGCGCTTTGTGAAGATGATCCTGAAAACAAGGTCCATCCCGGGGAGTTTAATTATGGGGGCGGCCATGTCCTTCAGGATCTGGTTGCCGGAAAGAAAATACATCTGAAAGCCACCGCTTATGGAACCGACTGCTATCCAAGCCGGATGATCGAGAAGATGATATCTCTGGATACACTCCCGCAGGCGACATTATGCAATCCTCGAAACGGATACCAGAATTATAACTGCGCCATCAATATGACCGGCAAAATCAAATATACGTATATGGGGGCGCTCAAGCCCAAAGCCGGAAATGCGAACTATTGTTCGGCCGGTCAACTGAGTCCGTTGTTCAATGATCCGTATTATAAGACGATCGGACTTGGGACGCGGATTTTCTTGGGGGGCGGAATCGGATATGTCACCTGGTACGGCACCCAGCACAAAGGCAATGTGGAACGTACTGAAAAAGGAATTCCGATTACCCCTGCCGGCACCTTGTGGGTGATGGGAGATATGAAAACCATGAGTCCGGACTGGCTGGTCGGTCTCAGCATTCAGGGCTACGGTGCCTCCCTTGCTGTGGGACTGGGCATTCCCATTCCCATTTTGAATGAAGAAATGGCCCGGTATACCTCTGTCTCGGATGAAGAAATATTTACCCGGGTTGTGGATTACGGTCATGATTATCCACGGGGGATATCGAAAAGTTACGGGCAGGTCAGTTATGCTCAGCTCAAAAGCGGTTTTATAACCATCGACGGGAAAAAGATTCCGACGGTGCCGCTTTCCAGTATGGTAAAAGCGCGTCAAATTGCCGACATATTGAAACAGTGGATTGCTGAAGGCCGCTTTACCCTTGGCGAGCCGCAGTTTACGCTGCCTGTGTGAGACTCATATGATGAGTCCGCTTCCGGACCTTTTGTGAAGCCGTCAGTCACCGTATGATATTCCACAGGACAAAGTTGCCATGCCAGATACAATACGGGCCTTCATAGCCGCAGATCTTCCCGAGCCGATTATTTTGAGCCTTCGACAGCTGCAGGACGATTTGAAACCATTTAATTTCGATGCAAGATGGGTGAAACCTGACCATATTCATCTGACGCTGAAATTTCTGGGTGACATCAGGTCGGCTGATGCCGAAACGGTGGGCAGGGTTATTACGGAGACGGCAATACTGCATGCCCCGGTATCTCTGGTGGTGAAAGGTATCGGGGTTTTTCCGGAAATCAGACGCCCCCGGGTTTTATGGGTTGGAATTGACGGTCAGATTTCGATACTGTCCCGGTTGCAGAAAACCATTGAAGACCAGTTGGAAACCGTTGGTTTTCCCAGGGAAAAAAGGGCATTTAAGGGACATCTGACGTTGGCGAGGTTCCGGTACGTGCATGATCCCGGATCGATAATAGCGGCCATGACCGGGTTGGGTGGCTTTGAAACACAGCCGTTTACGGTGAATGCCGTTCATCTGTATAAAAGCCGGTTAACGCCGGCCGGGGCAGAATATACCCGGCTGGTCAGTGCGGAGCTGACTCGCTGATGCTCCGTTTCCGTGTTTGTGGGTGAAAGCAGTTCGTGTGGAATTATTTCATAGGGGGCTCGGCCCTAAGCTCAGACCGAATGTCTGATCAGGAGGTTATATTATGAATATGCCGGACAAGGAAAAAGCGGTAGACGCTGCGATGAGCCAGATAGAGCGACAGTTCGGTAAGGGAGCGATCATGAAACTCGGCAGTCGCCCAATCGTTGATGTTCCGGTCATACCGACCGGTTCCCTGGCGCTTGACAAAGCGTTGGGTATCGGAGGACTTCCCCGGGGCCGGGTGATAGAAATTTTTGGTCCCGAATCATCCGGTAAAACGACGCTGGCGCTGCACGCGGTTGCCGAGGTTCAGAAACAGGGCGGAATTGCAGCCTTTATTGACGCGGAGCACGCACTGGATACCAGTTATGCGAAAAAACTCGGTGTGAACTGTGATGAGCTTCTGGTGTCTCAGCCCGATACCGGTGAGCAGGCCCTTGAAATTGCTGACATGCTGGTCAGGAGCGGCGCCATTGATATCGTCGTGATCGACTCGGTAGCGGCCCTTGTCCCGAGAGCCGAGATTGAAGGGGAAATGGGTGATTCGCATATGGGGCTTCAGGCCAG
Organism: Desulfobacterales bacterium; assembly: GCA_028704555.1. Taxonomy (NCBI): domain Bacteria; kingdom Pseudomonadati; phylum Thermodesulfobacteriota; class Desulfobacteria; order Desulfobacterales; species Desulfobacterales bacterium. The sequence continues at coordinate 54,771 of JAQWFD010000001.1, read as the reverse complement.
GCTGATGTCCCAGGCGTTGAGAAAACTTACTGGTGCCATCGGAAAGACGATGACATCGCTGATTTTTATCAATCAGATCCGCATGAAAATCGGGGTGGTTTTCGGAAACCCCGAAACGACCACCGGCGGCAATGCTTTGAAATTTTATGCATCTGTCCGGCTGGATATCCGTCGCACCAGTGCAATTAAAGACGGCCAGGAAATTACCGGCAACCGTACCAAGGTCCGGGTGGTCAAGAATAAAATGGCTCCGCCCTTCAGAGAGGCCGAATTTGATATCATGTACGGGGAGGGAATATCCCGGTCCGGGGATCTTCTGGATGTGGGGGTTGAAGCCGGTCTTGTCGCAAAAAGCGGTTCCTGGTATTCATATAATGACGAGAGAATTGGACAGGGTCGGGAAAACGTTAAACGGTTTTTTATAGAAAATCCGGATATTTATGCCTCCATTCAGGGTAAGCTCCGTGAGGCTCTGGGATTGTCCGTAATCAAAGTCTCCGAAGATACAGGGAAAACGGAAGGTGCAACAACTAAATAGCCTCTGAACAAAAAAACGATATGTTTCAATTGACAGTTTTCGTTCAGTTACTAAATAGAGGATTATAGTAGCGGAGTTTCAAATGACAGGTAACGATGTACGCAGACAATTTCTTGAATATTTTAAAAAACATGATCACCAGGCGGTCAGAAGCTCATCCCTTGTTCCTTCAGATGATCCGACCCTTCTGTTTACCAACGCAGGGATGGTTCCGTTCAAGCGGGTGTTTCTCGGTGAGGAAAAGCGAAATTATGTGAGAGCCACATCGTCCCAGAAATGTGTACGGGCCGGTGGAAAGCACAATGACCTCGAAAACGTAGGCTATACGGCCAGGCATCATACTTTTTTCGAAATGCTGGGAAATTTTTCTTTCGGGGATTACTTCAAACAAAAAGCCATTGAGTTTGCATGGGATCTGCTGGTGAACGGGTACAAGCTGCCTGAAGACAAACTGTGGGTATCCGTGTATCTGGACGATGATGAAGCCTTTGACTTGTGGCATGACCATGTCGGCGTCAATAAGGATCGAATTGTACGGTTTGGGGAAAAGGATAATTTCTGGTCCATGGGAGATACGGGTCCGTGCGGACCGTGCTCGGAAATTATGATCGACCGGGGTGAGCAATACGGATGTGGCCGGTCTGACTGCCGGGTGGGCTGCGAATGTGACCGGTATCTTGAAATCTGGAATCTGGTGTTCATGCAGTTTAACCGGGATGAAACCGGAAAGCTGACGCCCCTGCCGAAGCCCAGCATTGATACCGGGATGGGGCTGGAGCGGATTGTGTCCGTGATTCAAAACGTGGATACAAATTATGAAACGGATTTGATCCTTCCCATCATAAAAAAGGCAGAGATACTGTGTGAAAAACGCTATGGGGAATCCCGGGAAGCCGATGTGGCCATGAAGGTCATCGCGGATCACAGCCGGGCAGCGGCGTTTCTTATTGGAGATGGCATTCTGCCATCCAATGAGGGACGCGGATATGTGCTTCGCCGGATCATACGAAGAGCGATTCGATACGGACGACATCTGGGTCTTAATCGATCATTTTTACATGAGACCGCCAACGTGGTATTTGATATCATGAAACCGTCGTATCCTGAACTTGCAGCTGCCTCATCGTTTATCACCAACGTGATTACCAATGAGGAAATCCGATTTTCGGAAACCCTGGATAACGGGTTGAAACTGCTCACTGACACCCTTGACAATTTGAAGGCCGGGGGCCAAAAGACAGTGCCGGGAGATATCATATTCAAATTGTATGACACTTTTGGATTTCCGGTGGATATAGTTCGGGATGTGGTCCGGGACAAAGATATGACCCTAGATATGGATGGCTTTGATGAGGCCATGGGTGTCCAGCGTGAAAAATCCAGATCCGTCATGACTTTTTCCAAAATCAGTGATGCCTACCGAAGCCTTTCCGCTCAGGGAATCAAACCTGAGTTTGTGGGCTATGACACGCTGTCATGCGAGGCCGGGGTGCTGTTGATCGTCGCGGACGGAAATGAAATCCGGATGGCCACCGAAGGCCAACAGATCGAGATTGTTACCGAAAAGACCCCGTTTTATGGTGAATCGGGCGGGCAGGTGGGGGATACGGGTGTTATCACCTCCGACGGCCTGCAGATCCGGATCACCGACACGATAAAGGATCCTACCGGATTGATTATTCACAGGGGAACGGTCGTGTCCGGTACGGCGGAAAAAGGTCAGCGTGTCACGTTGACCGTCGATGCGGAAAAACGGGAGGCGATTGCCTGCAATCATACATCGACCCATATTCTGCATTCGGCGCTTCGCGAGGTGCTGGGCGATCATGTCAAACAGGCCGGATCTTATGTGACACCGGATCGGCTCCGGTTTGACTTTACCCATTTTTCCCAGGTGGATTCACAGGACCTGAATCGTATCGAAAGACTGGTCAATGAGCGCATCCGGCAGAATGTTCCGGCAGAGATAGTCGAGATGGATGCCGAAGCGGCATTCAAATCCGGGGCAACTGCCCTGTTTGAAGAAAAATATGGCGACAGGGTCAGGGTTGTTTCTCTGGCGCCGTTCAGTCGGGAGCTTTGCGGAGGCGTTCATATCAGCCAGACCGGGCATATCGGCCTGTTCAAAATTGTCAGTGAGTGCAGTGTGGCATCCGGTGTCAGGCGAATCGAGGCGATAACAGGTGATGCGGCACTGGCCAGTGTGCAGGAACAATCAGCCCGGCTCAATCATGTTGCCCGGTTGCTCAAAGAAAAACCCCAGGGCGTTGAACAGAAAATTGAAAAAATTCTGGCGGATCACAAAGCGTACGAAAAAGAACTGGAAAAACTGAAAGCTAAAATCGCCGCCATGTCTTCGGCCGGAGCCGATGACGATATCCGGACGATCAATGGAATCAACGTGCTGGTAAAAAGCGTGACGGTTGATAATCCGGCGGCGCTTCGCGATCTGGCCGACCGGCTCCGGGAGAAAATCAAATCCGGCGTTGTGGTTCTGGGCGCAACAGCCGGTCCGAAAGCCTTGTTGATAGCCGCCGTGACCCAAGACCTGACCCGTCGCTATCCGGCCGGGAAAATCGTAAAGCAGCTGGCCGGAATGGTGGGCGGCAGCGGGGGCGGAAGACCGGATATGGCACAGGCCGGCGGCACGCAACCCGGGAACCTGTCCCAGGCCCTTGAAAAAGCCTGCGAGATTATCGAAAGCATGTGAAAAAAGCAGGCCCAGTAAGCCGTATGCGGTAAAAAGTGATGAAGGGGGGGAATCCTGTCGTGTCGATTGGGTTACCCCCCTGTTTTTTTGCGTTGAGTTTTGATGAACCCGTAAAAAGTACCCACACCCGTCATTTCCGCGTAGATAAGAATACAGAACATGCTGAAATTACAGCATTTATTATTTTATGTGAATGACAAATGAGGGCTGAATATGATTTTTTACAAGGCCATCAGTTTTAAATATTGAACTTTTTAAGGCTGAAACTGCTGATCAAAAAAGACCGTTGATGGTTTCTGGGCAAGCGGCAGTTTATTCGCTATCGAATCCATCAAATCCGCTGTTGAATCCTCATCCAGCCACCAGTACCAGTAGGCGCTGGATTCATCGCCGAATTTGGAAAGAACGGTATCGGGCATGCCGAATTTTTTCCAGTAAAGCAGCCGGGTATAGTTGATATTCCAAAGCAGTACATAGGGAAAAGATTCGTAAATGAGCTGATCGATTTCCCGATTTATATCATTTCGTTGACGGATATCGAAAATTTCTTTCTGCTTTTCAACCAACGAATCAACCCTGGCGTTTTTAAAACCCGTAATATTGTTACCGCTTTTCCGGTCTGCTTCAGCCGATGACCACATGCCTTCCGGGTCCTTGAAAATTCCGGAGCTCCATGACGCCAGGGTCATCTGAAAATTAAATTCTTCCATATCCCGAACCCATGAGGCCCAGTCTTTTTTATCGATAACCAGTTCAATGCCGGCATCCTTGAGATCTTCGGCATAGATGGATAAAAATTTTTCAAAGGAGGCATCCCGGGTTAAAAACTTGAATGAAAAGCGGGTACCGTTTTTTTCAAGATATCCGGTTTTCGGATTTGCCACCCAGCCGGCTTCTGTCAGGAGTTTTCGGGCCTGGGCTTTATCCACCCGGATGACAGGGTTTGGACAGGGATGGTCCTTGTCATACAGGTCTTCAAAGTAAGAGCGGTGAAGAAAATACTGGCTGTACATTAATGTGGTGTTCATTTTTTCCCTGTCCAGCAACAGCGCCATGGCTTTTCTGACCCGCAGATCGTCAAAAGGGGGGGTGCGCATGTTCATGGCAAAGCCCTGAAAACCAACGGGCCGCTGGTTATGGATTTTCTGTTTGATGATCCAGTTGTGGATGAATTTTTCACCTTGGGTTTCATTGATCCAGATCCGGGACGTATAGATGGGAAACAGATCGATCTGGCCTTTTTTGAATGCTTCAAAGGCGTTTTCCCTCTCGGCAAAAAATTTGAATTTCATGGTCTGAAAATTTCCGGTCCCCCGGGTTCTTTCAGCATTTCTCAGCCACCAGTCATCGCGCCGTTCCAGCGTGATGAACAGCCCCTCGTTGGTTTCGCCCAGTCGATAAGGGCCTGATACAACAGGAAATTCGAAGTTAATCTTGTTGAAATCCTTTTTATCAAAGGCCTTGCTGCAGAGAATATGAAATCCGCCTGCAGATCCAAGGTTCTGCCAGTGCACATCCCGGGCGGTAAACCGGATGGTATGCGAATCGATGACTTCGGGAGGATAGAACCGCTGCATGCTCACTTTGTGCGGCCCGGTCAGATTCTTCGGGTTCATGATCACGTCATATGTCCATTTGACATCTTCGGCGGTTATGGCGGTGCCGTCACTCCATCTGGCCTGTTTATCGATAAAAAATGTGAAGGTTTTTTTATCCCCGGAAATGGACCACTGCCGGGCAAGACCGGGTTCATAGGCCAGCGTTATCGGATGCATGTTGAGCAGGGTTTCATACATGGCCCCGAAAATTTCAGCAGAAAGGACATTGTTATCCAGGTAATAGTTGAGACTCTTGGGATACTGACCCGCGAATACGGAAATCTCACCACCGGGCACGGCTTCAGGATCGGCAAGTGGATTGTATCGATCCGACCAGTCTTTTCCGGGGAACATTTCATCTGCCTGCACGCAGGGGCTCAGCAGGAGGATTAAAATCACGATGATGATGCGTTTCATGGGTTCTCCTGTTCGTCAGAGCACGGGCTATATTTTTTTGAGCACGTCCATCATGGTAAACACCTTACCCCGTTCACCCCGCTGCACTTTGTGATGCAGATATTCGGCGGCATCGAGGATGCCTCTGGCATAGACATCGCGTCCGTTGATATTGTGGGTAAATTCGAATTTGACGGTGTTGTCTTCGGAAACGACCGTATAGGTATGCCATGCATGTCCTTTGAGATAATCCTCCGGCACGCCCCAGACCGATTTCTGGATTTCCGGATCCCGTTCCTTGATGATCTGATTTTCTGAAAAATCAATTCCCAGTTTCTGAAACGAGGCCACAACGGCTTTTGCCGTCCCGCTGGTGTCAGCCTTGCCCTTCTGGTGGCTTTCTTTCACCTGCAGGGTATAGCCCCTGAACAGATCCGGAAATGATCGGGCAGCATATTCCATCATGGCCTGAAAGGCGACAATCTGCTTGGCCATATTGGGCGCAATGACAGCCGGAATATCAGATCCGATCACGGTATCTTCCAGATGTCTGCGGTCACCTCCGGTAGTGCCCATGACAAATGGCAGTTTCCATTTTCGGTAAAATTCGGCGTTAGCATTGACCGCGGAGGGATGTGTAAAGTCAATGCTGATAAAACAGCCTTCCTTTTTTAAAATTTCCGGAATGAGTTCGTCCCTGAGATGGGGCTGAATCAAACAGATCGGAAGATCATCAAGCCGATATTCGGTTTCAACGATTTCCGGCCCGGTCAGAGAATACCCGATGAGGTCAAACCGGATATCCTTTTGAACGTGCTGTATTAAATTTGTCGCGATATTTCCCGGGATGCCGTTTACCATCAATTTGATTGTATTCATAAGTATGGAGCTCCTGATATGTTAAGTCTGAAAGAAAAAGATGCAGAAAACTGAAAAAATATCTGATCTGTGCTTATTGGATTAATGGGTTCCCCGCTGAATCGTTTGTTTGATTTGTTCTGCAAGCGTTTTCAACCGTGGAAATTCTGGAATCTGATCAGTTGAAAGATGTTCGGCTAACGTAAGGGCCGCTGTCGGGATGTATTGTTCAAAGTGTATCTTTTTTTTGATACGGGATAAAAAACCAAAAGCGGCGAGAATCTGAAGGTTCCGTGTGATACAGCAATAGTGATATCCTTTTCTGAAGTTATCCCGGCAAACGGGTATCTGTGAGTTCAGCGACCGGAGATAGTAATCGAAGAGCCGGTGGCGGACCGAGCCGGGCAGCGTCACATATGGATCATTCAGCAGAGAGGCGATGTCGTACTGGATCGGTCCGATTCTTCCTCCCTGAAAATCAATAAAATAATTTTGCCCCTGCTGCGTCACCATAATATTTCTGCTCTGCATGTCCCTGTGCATAAAGCCGGGTACCGAAAATTTGAGCGTATTGTCGGCAAGATTTTCAAATTCATTCCACACATCTTCGACACGTATATTCAGACCCAGATAGCCATTGACGAAGGCCTCGATAAAATAGCGGCATTCATTTTCAAGAATGACGCCGCGGTCATATTCAGCGGTCTGCCAGGCCCATGACGGGTCAAACCCGTCTGCCGCGTGAACGGACATAAGAATCAACTGATCGATTACTTCATGGTAAATCGATATGACCGTTTGCATATTGCGGGTCTGACGAACCACCGCCTGAAGATTGATATCCCCCAGGTCTTCGACAAAAACAAGGCCGGAAAACATATCATGAAGAAAGATCTCCGGCACCCGAACCTGTTTTTCAAGCAGATGGCGACCGATCGAAATGTATGCGCCAATTTCGGATGGGCTGTTTTTAACGCCGATTCCATGGTCTGCAATGATCAGAGACCGGTTGTCATGTCGGATGCGGTACCAGTTCCGGTCTGATCCGTCTCCTGAAAGCGGGGTGATGTCCCATCGTGAAAGAACTGTATGGCAGACAGCCGGCGGGCCATCGGCCGATTGCGCAGGACCGGACCGGTTGAAGGCTTCAGGGGCCATGTGATCGATTGCTGCCTGCCGGTATCGAACCGGTGTTCCGATATCCCGCCAGTATGGATGATGGGCGATGAAGGCTTTGACCTTGTTGCCACGGCATATCAAATTCCGGTAAGCATCAATGATGCTGGAAAATCCTTTGTCCGGTATGGCATCCAATACGGCCGGATCAAGCACCTGGATACCGGTAAATGCCGATAAACGGTTTCCCGGCAACCGGGGGGCAGAAGGGGTCTGATCATCAAAGCCGGTTATGAAATCGTTTTGATCGATGGCGACAGTATTGAATTCGGGATAATCGTGCATCACCATGGTGACGGGATGAGGATGGTGCAAATGGAAATCATATACCGCCTTTAAATCAATATCGGTAATGATATCGCTGTTGATCACCATCAACGGCTGAAGATCCCAGAAATCAGAGATATTTTTAACGGCGCCTCCGGTCCCCAATATATCCGGCTCATAGCGGGTAACCACCGGCACAGAATAACGTTGTGTTCCAATAAAGGCGTCTATCTTCCGGTGAAGATGATGCGTATTGATCATGATGGCACAGCAGCCTGCCCTGATCAGCTTCTGAATCATGAGATCCAGAACAGGGCGCCCGTTTACAGGAAACAGAGGCTTTGGGATATGATCAGTAAAAGGCCGCAGCCGTGATCCGAAACCTGCGGCAAGTATTAAAGCTTTCATAGGTATGGGCTTACAGACAGTTTAAATATGTTTCAAAAGCGGTTAAATAATATTCAATCTTTTCTTTGTCTTCGGCGCCTTTAATTCCGATGCTTGTAAAAAAATCAATGGCATTTTGAAAGTTGACTGTTGACAGGGCTTCTTTTCGTTCGATTTCGTTGCGTTTATAGTACCGGTTGCCTTTTGCCTGGATTTTTTTCATCCGGTCTTTTGAATCTATCGAATTTCTGGGATACTGTCTGTAAATATTTAATACAATCCAATACGATTCAAAATAAGTCTTTAAAAAAGTACCGAATATTTTCAGCTTTCTGAATCCCACGGATGTTAAATTGTAGGTGTCGGGCATTGTGGGATGAGGCATCAATACGGCATCATCGATAAACGCCTTGATGGCTTTTCTGATAACGGTTTCCGGTGATTGATCCGGATGATAGGTAAATTCATTTTGAAACAATTTTTTGAGAAAATTATAACCGGGCAGGAGATCGGCTGAAGAAAACTGAAATGCATCTTTTTCGATGATAGCCAGCGCGGTAAACGCTGCTGGAACAAAAAAAGCGATACAGTTGTTTTTGTAATATTCAATCAGCGGTCGCTTGCTTTCATTGACTTTGAAAAAGATATCGGCCGCGGTGTCATCCTTATGGGGTGAAATCTGTTCGATAAACTTTCTCTGCGCGAAGGATTCTATCGCATGCTCTATCGCGGTTTCCTGATCCATGACAAGCGTGTCCGCTATGATCGCGTTTCTGGAATACAGAAACGTGATGTAGGTATCGATCTGAAACTTTAATTGCTCACGAGAAAACCGATTCTTGGGGGAGTTGAGCAATGCACTGGCCAGCAGTCCGAACGGGGTGACAACCGTGACGCTGTTGATGGCATTAATGAGTCGGCAGCCCAGATCTCTGCATACGGCATTTTGCTCTTTGGCGGACATCTGGTGAATCGACAGGTTGTTCCGGGAAAGCAGTGCATTGAATGAAATCGGGTCGTTAAACTTTATGTAGATTCTTCCATACCGTCTGTGCAGGAGTTTTCTGGCTTTAAACACCTGCCACAGGCTTTCGGCCTCTTTTTGTCCCCCCTCGATTTCATGAAGATAGGATGATTCTTCCATTACTCTGTCATAGCCGATATATATCGGCACAAAAATCATGTCATCACAGGCCCCCTGTTTGAACGCATTGATCAGCAGCGTCAGCAGTCCCAGTTTGGGCAGGGTCAATTTTCCGGTCCGGCTTCTTCCTCCTTCAATGAAAAATTCGATATTGAATCCTTCTGCAAGCAGCTGATGAATGTATTCAGAAAACACCTTTGCATACAGGACAGCGCCCCTGAAGGTTCTTCGGATGAAAAAGGCCCCTGCGCTTCGGAACAGCGCCCCCATCGGCCAGAAAGACAGGTTCTTGCCGGCGGCAATCATGGGGCATGGCATATCGTTTTTGTGAAGGACGTAAGACAAAATGATATAGTCCAGATGGCTTTTATGGCATGGGATGAGGATTAAAGGTGCTTTGTGAGACATGCTTTTGACTTTTTTGAGCACGTCATCGTTAATCGAAATACCTTCGAACAGGGAATTTAACAGCCATGAGACCAGCACTGAGGCCGTTTTTATAATGGATATGTTATACTTGGCCGCGATTTCTTCAAGATAGGCGTCGGCTTTCTTGTGAACTTTATAAATGGGAATATCACGTTTTTTCGAGTATTGTTCCATATATTTCCGGAGCCGGTCACTGGTCAGAATATTCTCTTTGAGTTCTTCTCTGGATTTAAGTACCGGTCCGATAATGCTCTGGCGGTGGCGATTGATCTGGGCCATGAGGTGTCGTCTCAAGGAAAATGACACATGCTCGATCCCGAGGTTGCCGTTTTCCGCACGGCGGACGAAATTTTGCAGGTTCACCGGTTCAGATATTTCCACAAACACGGTGCCCGGATTTTTAAACATGGCAACAAGGCGCCGGATGCTTCCGGGCATTTCTTTGCTGCCAAATATGATATCAAGGACAGAAGGCGTTGAGTGATGGGGCTTTTTCCCAAAAAACATGATTTGAGGAATGATATATATCGGTCGATCCAGTGAGCGCTGCATATCGATCAGGTAACGGATCGGATCGACCCTGGCCTTTACAAACCGTCGGTGGCCCCCTTTTTTTTCCAGTAAAGATACCAGCGCAATACGGCCGGAGATCAGCTCTTTTTGGATGTAGCCGCTTTTATATGGATCAGGCCACTTCCGGTTTTGTCTGAAATAGTCGATATGGGCCAGAAGCATTTGAAAAATACGGGATACGGGTTGCCATGCAATGGATTGATAATCCAGCCCTATTTCCGGAAAAGGGAGTTTGTCGGCTTTGTAGCGGGTATGGTAAAAAAGAAATTCGAAATAACTCTTGTATTGATTGGTATAAACGATAACAGCATTCTCGGGTAAATTGCTCAGGATGGGGGTCTGATCTTTATTGAGGCGGATGCCGGAAAAAAACAGTTTGAGGATTTGTTCTGAAATCATGCCGAGATTTTTCGGCAGATAGCAACTGTAATGGTCATGTGTCCCTCTCAGGGCAGCGTTGACCCAGTCTTGAATTTTAATTTTCAGCTGTGACCATAACGATATCATGAATGCAATCCATATTGCCTTTAGATGATGATTCCATAAAACTCAAATAATTACATAGTGCCCATCCGCGGTCTGTTTTTTTCCATGGGAGCCATGCTCAGATTTTAATCTTTAAAATACCCCATGTATTCGTGCGGTTAAAACCTCTCCCTTCCTTTGAGCCAAAAAAAATACACGATTTCCGAATGGAATCTATGGGCTTGATCATAACTGTGGCCATAACATCGTGAGGACCGTCCCGGCCGTTGCCGGCATCCCCCCGTATCGGGCTGGAGAAGCCGGCAACGGCCGGGACTTCGAAACTACACGTAAGAGAATATGGCCGCAGTTATGAACAAGCCCGAATCTATCTAAACCATCCACGTTAATAAAAATATAATGTATTTGCAATACGAAATTGATTTGAACTTCGTTCAAAGGTGCCACGTTGTTCGCAGCAGCGGATAAAATGAAACCCGCACTTTGCCGCATCATTGTTTAATCCCATGCGCTTGGCATATCCGCACGATGTCGTCAGCGGTGGCTGAAATCCGTAATATATGAATACTGCCTGAACGAAAACTGCAGAACGATCTGATTTTTGAACGTTGACAAAATTTTAATCAGCAAAATATTGAATGCGCTCATATGGTTAATTTTTTATGCGTCGAATTATAAAAAGGCTGTCCTGTTTTCCGGATCGAAAAACGGTATTAAGTTCAAACAAAATCTAATATTTTTTACTCATTAAATCTTATTAAATACCATTGAAGCCCGGCTGCCCTGATGCCCGGTTTTCTTCATAGAATTTTAAGCTTGCGTTACCAAACACGTTGTGTTATTTCCTTAAAAACACTTTTTGTAAGAATTGCGAATATATCTATTTGAAAATGTTATTGAAAAATGAATTCTGATTCGGGGGATTCTATAAGTCTTTATTTCCGGGATTCGTTTTCCAGATGCACAAAAGCCGTGCAGGTTTTCCATTGTTTATAAGATTTTTGCCGCGGTGGCCGATTTCAGGTTGACTGTTGCAAGATTGGTGTATTTAATTGTAGTGTATTCGAATGAAACCCCGGCCAATTTCTAATTGGCAGTTCTCCTTCGGGTACTGAATAAACCCGCCCCTTCCGTTGAAAGGATTGCTTCGGTTTTTTATGGCGGGCAGAATTGTCTTGACAGTACAAACCTCTTTAAGGTTAAAATTTTAGTGCAGGCGGGCATGAACATAAATGCGTGTGCCAGAGGCCCCTGCGAAGTGGCGGCATTTTTGGACTTTTTTAAATTGATTATATAGAATCAAGACTTCAATTTTAGTTAAAGGAGGATACTTATGAAGACATTGATCGGTGGGGCAGTGGGTGCCGTGTTGGGTATTATTGGTCTGGTGATATGGTGGAAGCCGTTTCTTCAGCTCTTAGCCGGTGCTATCCCCGTCATGCTGTTATTAGGAGGCGCACTGGCTATTTATCTTGGTTTTGATGAGCTGAAGGATACCTGGAAAAAAGATGAGCCTTCGACTGAGCCTTCAGTGGAAACCGAGGAAGTTGAAAGATATAAAAAAGAAATCGAAGATCTTAAGAAGGAAGTCGAAACGTTGAAAACAGAGAAATAAGATACGTTTCTGATTGAAATAAAGCCCTTCGCTGCAACGCGTGAAGGGCTTTTTGTTTTTTCCCGGGTGGGAAAAACGCCTCAGTCGTGAGTCCTCAGCTTCCCATTTTTTCAGTACAGGTAAAATTTTTTGCTTGTATTGATGAACTGATCAAGCTCTGGTTGCCATGATGCCTCAATGTCATCGATGTCATCCCCCCGTTCGATCCGGGTTCGGATGTGTTGGCCTCCGAGGATCAAATCGATGGGTAACCGTTCAAATTCATATTCATACGGGGGCTGCTTCCATGAAAAGTCGTTTTTGAAGCCGGCAATGATGGCATGGAGCAGCTTGAGGCTGGTTCGATAGGGATGATACAGATACGGATCGGTTATGTGAATTTGAAAACCGTTGCATGCACAGTTTTGCCATTTGTTGGATGTTGGTTCAAATACGGTTTTCCTGAGGATTGCCCCCGGTATAGTTCCTTTCAGATTGTTGAGCAGGGTTTGAGTATCAATGAATGGAGCTCCGAAGGTCTCAAAGGGCTGCGTGGTTCCACGGCCTTCGGATATGTTGGTCCCTTCCCACAATACCTGTCCGGGATAAACCCTGGCGGATACCGGTGTGGGTAAATTGGGGGATGGCGCGACCCAGGGCAGGCCGGAGTCTTCAAAATACATATGTCTTTTCCATCCGCTCATGGGGATGACATCCAGCTCACAGCCGATGCCAAAGTGATGATTGAACAGCAGACAAAGTTCTCCGATGGTCATGCCGTGACGCATGGGTATTGGAAACCGGCCGACAAAAGACCGACAATCCGGTGAAAGGCAGTTGCCTTCGATCATGCAGCCGGTGACCGGATTGGGTCGATCCAGAACGAGTACTCGGGTGCCGAACGTTTTTGCGGCTTCCATGCAGTACGATACCGTATGAATAAAGGTGTAGACACGTGTTCCAACATCCTGAAGGTCGATGATCAAAACATCGACCGGTTTTATCATCTGTCTGGTAGGGATACGGGTCTTGCCGTAAAGACTGTATACCGGTATGTTCAATGTCTGATCGGTAAAACTGTCCGACTCGATCATATTGTCCTGCTTTTCGGCATGGAAACCGTGCTGGGGTGAGTACAGCGCCGTTAACTGTTCCGGAAACATTCTGTGTATTAACTGGCTCGCATGACGGAATTGACTGTCGATCGAAGCCGGGTTGCACAGCAATCCGATTTTTTTACCCTTTAGCCATTCGGGGGGCGATTCAATCAGCCTTTCAAGCCCGGTTTGTACCTTCATTAGCCGTCTCCGTAATATAACCCCCATCGTTGCATAAACAAAATGATGAAAAATAAAAATAAACTCATGCTCAATTGCAACGCGGGAGGGTAACTTCAATTTAAAATTGGTAAAAAATTAAACCGTTTTTATCAGATTTTCGTCAGAAATCAAAAGATTAATTCGCAAGGACAGTTATCCGGGATGAGAGAAGCCCATCCGGCCCCATCCAATATGATTGGGCAAGGACTAAATATCTATTTGAAAAAACTTGACAAACGTTATATTTGGAATTAAAAGTCAAGTTGGCTCATTCCTGCCAGGGTATATTGGTAATATAATCTCAACATTATGATAACGTGTATGGTGTTGAAGGAGCGACAGCTGAAAATCAGCTGCCGGACTTGTTGTACCTCTTATTATTATCGTCAATGCCGGTCTGGCACTGATATACGTTTAATAAGGGCCGAGGCCTTAAATGGGCAGTTGGTATTAAAAATAGTGGAATTTGATCTAAAAGGAATTGTGATCATCGCAGGCAATTACGGAAGCGGAAAGACCGAAGTTGCTGTCAATCTTGCTATGAACCGCAAGCGCGCCGGGATGGATGTCAGAATTGCCGACCTTGATCTGGTTAATCCGTATTTTAGAACCCGGGAAGCCCGGGGGGTGCTGACGCAATTGGGTATTGATGTGGTTTTGCCGCATGAAAAATATCTGAATGCGGATTTGCCGATGCTTGTACCCGAAATTTCAGGTTTGATTCGTCAACCCGGTGAATTGGCGCTGCTGGACCTCGGAGGAGATGATGTCGGAGCGACCGTTCTTGCCTCTCTGGCGGATGCATTTAAAGACCGTCAGGTTCACATGCTTCAGGTTGTCAATCCTTTTCGACCATTCACAGACAGCATCGAAGGCTGTTTAAAAATCAGGGCCGAAATTGAAAAGGCGTCCAGACTGACTGTGAGCGGGATTATCGGAAACGCCAATCTGATTGACGAGACAACCGTCGATGATATTTATAAAGGATATGATTTTGTGACATCCTTATCGGAACGCAGTGGGCTGCCCCTTAAGTTTATCACTGCCGCCGTTGAACTCCTGCCTGTGATTGATACCAAACTTTTTTCCTGCCTGGTTCTGCCTATACATCGACAACTTGTCCCTCCATGGAAAAAGCCCGCAAGAGTTGGGACGGAACATTTAATACTTCATTAGAATCATTCAGAGATAACAGCAAAGGGTCTCATCTGATCCATAGAGAGGAGCATTGGTCTATGGCTTTTAACTATAGTATTGATAACGACAGGTGCAAAGGATGCGGGTTGTGTATTTCCGTATGTCCTAAAAATGTATTGGAAATTTCAAGCCAGGTCAATATGAAGGGGTATTTTCCGGTTTATCAGGCCAGACCGGGGGATTGCATTTTTTGTACGGCTTGCTGCATCATGTGTCCCGACGTTGCCATCACGATTACCGAAACAGCAGATGATGCCGTTGAGCAGGAATAAAGGGAGGATACCATGGGCAAGATATTAATGAAAGGAAATGAAGCGATCGGTGAAGCAGCGATCAGAGCGGGCGCTCTTCATTATTTTGCTTATCCGATTACCCCTCAGTCTGAAGTTGCAGAGTATCTGTCCCGGCGGATGCCCGATGTCGGAGGTGTTTTCCTTCAGGGTGAGAGCGAAGTTGCGGTCGGCTATATGCTGTTTGGCGCTTCCGGTTGCGGGGTGAGGGTGTTTACCTCTTCATCGAGTCCGGGAATCAGCCTGATGAGCGAGGCTTTGAGCTTTATTGCATCGGCCGAGTGCCCTGCCGTTTTTGTCAATATCGTTCGCGGCGGGCCCGGGCTGGGGGGGATACTCCCATCTCAGGGCGATTATTTTCAGGCTACCAAGGGCGGAGGACATGGAGACTATCATCTGCTGGTGATGGCCCCTTCCGGGGTTCAGGAAGCCGTTGAGATGGTCATGATGTCGTTTCCGCTCGCGGAAAAATACCGGAATCCGGTGATGATACTCGGAGACGGATTAATCGGCCAGATGATGGAGCCGGTTGAATTCCCGGAGCATCTGGTGACCGAGCCCAGCAATAAGGACGATTGGGCTACCAACGGAATGGATACCCGCCGGCGCACTGATGCCAATCTGGTCAAATCCCTGTTTCTGGACTCCGATGAACTCAATAATCACAACCTTCGCCTGAAAGCCAAATATGACCGGATGAAACGCGAGGATGTTAGATTCGAAGCCTATAATACGGCATCCGATTACAAGGTACTGATCGTCAGCTACGGCACCATGAGCAGGGTATGTAAAACGGCGATTGATCAGTTGAAAGACGAGGGAATCGAGGTCGGCATGATAAGGCCTCAGACCCTTTTCCCGTTTCCGGAAAAAGCGGTTTATGAGGCGGCGATGAAAAGCAGCTGTGAAGTGGTTGTCAGTATTGAAATGAGTATGGGGCAGATGGTTGAGGATGTCGAACGCTGTGTCAGGGGGAAAAAACCGGTTCGATGGTACGGATCATGCGGTGGCGATGTGCCGTCTCCGGAAGAAATCATGGAAGTTGTAAAGACGCTTTAATCGAAATTGCCGCCGAGGCGGCTGTTCATGGTGGCGGCGACCGTGAGGCCGTTTGTTTCATGCGCTGACAGTGATGAGAATATCGCGTTTTCAATTCAACAATAGTTTTGTTAAATCCTGATGGTTACATTGACCGGTTAAGACAGATAGCTGTGGAATCATAAGAAGTTATCCTGATAAAATGCAAGGAGCAGATAGAATGGCAAAAACGTTTGCAAAGCCGAACGTCCTGACGGATCGAGATACACATTATTGTCCGGGTTGCACGCACGGGGTGGTTCATCGACTGGTGGCCGAAGTGATTGACGAGCTGGGAATTCGAGGGCGAACGGTTGGAATTGCACCGGTAGGGTGTGCGGTATTCATATATAATTATATTGATGTTGATTTTCAGGAGGCGGCTCACGGTCGAGCGCCGGCGATGGCTACCGGCATCAAGCGTTGCCGGCCTGATTTGATGGTGTTTACCTATCAGGGAGATGGGGATCTTGCCAGTATCGGAATGGGCGAGATCGTGCATGCGGCAAATCGCGGAGAAAAGATTACGACGATTTTTGTCAATAATGCAGTTTACGGCATGACCGGCGGACAAATGGCCCCTACGACCATGCCGGGCCAGAGAACCACAACCTCTCCGTTTGGCAGGGATGTCGAGCAGAGCGGTATGCCGATTCAGATGGGTGAACTGCTGGCGTCGCTGAAAACGCCTGCCTACATATCCAGGCAGACGGTGATTAAACCCAAATATATCATCAAGGCCAAAAAAGCCATTAAAAAGGCGTTTACATATCAGCTTGAAGGCCGATGCTTCAGCCTGGTTGAGGTGGTAAGCACATGTCCGACCAACTGGGGAATGACACCGGTTGAATCGGTTAAATGGGTGGAGGAAACCATGCTGCCGTATTATAAACTGGGTGATATCAAACTACCGGATTAATTGAGGAGACTGATATGCAGACTGAAGTGATATTTGCCGGTTTTGGCGGACAGGGTATATTGTTGAGTGGTAAACTTCTGGCGTATGCGGCCCTTGAAAAAGGCTACGAAGTCGCATGGGTTCCTTCTTACGGTCCGGAGATGCGGGGGGGCACTGCCTACTGCTCGGTGGTGATCAGTGACCGGGTCATCGGTTCCCCGATCACCAAAACACCGCAGCATCTGGTTGCCATGAATCTGCCATCCCTGCAGAAGTTTGCCCCTGCCGTCAAGCCGCATGGCGTGATACTGATCAACAGTTCGCTGATTCCCGGAGAATCTTCAGGCAGAGATGATGTGGATGAACTTTATGTGCCGGCCACGGGCATTGCCAAGGGCCTGGGGAGCGTTAAGGTGGCAAATATAGTTGCGCTTTCTGCTTTTGTTGCGCGAAGCGGTATCGTGGATTTTGAATTGATTGAAAAGGCGGTTCGAAAAGAATTTGCTAAAAAAGAAAAATTTATGCCCATGAATATGGAAGCGATTCGACAGGGTCGTGAAGCAGCTGTTTCTGCCTGAAACAGGGTGGATCAAAAAATCTGCCGGCCTCCCCTCCATTAAAAAGGCAATGCGCACCGGAAGAGATTAATACGATCGAAAAGAGCGACAGAATTATATGAAAACACATATTAATGATTATATCCTGAAAATAAAGCCTTATTTGCCCGGAAAGCCGATGGAAGAACTTGAAAGGGAATACGGGATTGCCCGTTCCATCAAGCTGGCTTCGAATGAAAACCCTCTGGGACCAGCGCCAAAGGCTCTGGCCGCCATTGAAAAATCACTTTCAAGACTCAACCGGTATCCGGATGGCAGCTGCTATGATTTGATACATACGTTGTCTCAGCGTTTGAATACGTCTCATCAGCAGATTGTATTGGGAAACGGGTCAGATGAAATTATCACCATGCTGTCCAAATTGCTCCTGTCCCCGGGATGCGAAGCGATCATCCCGCAGCCCTCGTTTTTAATTTATGATATTGCGGTACGCTGCTGCGGTGCAACGTCGGTTTATGTTCCACTGAAGGGATTTTCCATCTGCTTGAAGGATATTGAACGCCGTATTTCTTCAAAAACCCGGATGATTTTTTTGTGTAATCCAAACAACCCGACGGGTACCATTATCCGGAAATCGGATTTTGATGATTTTCTGGCAGCGGTTCCCCCCGGGGTCGTAATCGTGATCGATGAGGCATATGTCGAATTTGTCAGAGATCCTCAATGTTTATCCGGTATTGATTACCTTGACAGCGGGAAAAATATTGTTGTCCTTCGGACCTTTTCCAAGGTGTATGGGCTCGCCGGTCTCCGCATCGGTTATGGTGTAATGCCAGAGCAGCTGGCAGAACTTGTAAACCGGATACGGCTGCCGTTTAATGTCAATTCTCTGGGACAGGTGGCTGCCATGGCAGCGCTGGAGGATAAAGAATTTTTTGAAAAAACGCTTCGTCTGGTTCACGGGGAATTGGATTTTCTGTATGCGTCACTGGATAAAGCAGGGGTTGATTATTTTCCGTCCCAGACCAATTTTTTTCTCATCGATGTCCGGAAAAATGCGGATGAGGTATACGAACAGCTTCTCCGCCATGGTGTGATTGTCCGCTCCATGGCCTCGTACGGCTATCCGGAATATATAAGGGTGACGGTCGGACTTCACGAGGAAAATGTACGGTTCATCCGGGCGCTTGAAAAAGTGATGTCATGAAAAAGCTTGTAATCACCATCGATGGCCCTGCCGGCGCCGGCAAATCGACTGTCAGTAAAATTCTGGCCGTGAGGCTGGGCTATCGATATATTGATACCGGCGCTTTATATCGGGCTATCGCCTATGAGGCAAAGCGTTCGGGTGTCAATCCGGATGATCAGGACGATGCACTGGAATATGTATGCCGTCATCTCGATATAAAATTTGTGTCGGAAAAAAATGGACAGCGTCTGATAGTCAATGGCTCAGATATCACAGACTTTATTCGGACGCCTGAAGTCACGATGTTGTCATCGGCTGTGTCTGCACGGGCGGTCGTCAGAAAATATCTGTTCGATCTTCAGAGAGAGATGGGAAAAGGCAGGGGGGCCGTGTTCGAAGGAAGGGACATGGGAACGGTTGTGTTTCCGGATGCAGACATCAAATTTTTTCTGGATGCCGCAAGTCATACCAGGGCATTGAGGCGTTTTAATGAATTAAAATCTCAACCAGCCATAAATCTTGAGAAAGTTGAAAGAGATATCCTGAGAAGAGACCATAATGACAGCACTCGAAATCTGGCGCCGTTGATTCCCGCGCAGGATGCTGTCATCATAGATTCGACAGATCTGAATGCTCAGCAAGTCGTAGAGCATATGATTTCTTATATTCGTATGCGCCTTGTTGAAGGACTGGAAGATTAGCTTAGTGAACGTGACGATTTTGTTTGCGGATGGCAGTACATGAAGTGTTCACCCGGAAATGGCTGTTTTCCCTTTTGACTCAGACAAAGTGCACCGGCAATAGTGCTTCTCGGTCCGCCCGCAGGGCGCTGATCCAAAAAACTATCCTGTTTCCGGATTGACACTGTCTACAAAACAGATGTAGAAGATTTCTTAAAGATGGTTTGACACGATGATGCGTATATGATAATTTTGTCAAATTGCAGTATAGCAGTATATTTTATCAGGCCAAGGGGGAAGTGGATTTCATGGAAAATTTTATAGAAAACAGTTCAATTGATTCACCAGATCAATCAGGGGATGCCGAAACTGATGTTTCGGTACAGAAAGAAGACCTGATGCCTATCTCTTCAGATATTGATTCATCTGAGCAGAAAGAATCTGAAATTTCTGGGGATTTAGAAAATCTGATGGATTTATACGAAGAAAGTTTTAAAAAATTTGCCGAAGGCGAAGTCGTTACTGGCAAAATCATTTCTGTCGATAAGGAATATGTGGTAGTCGATATCGGTTACAAATCCGAAGGGCAGATATCCGTTCGTGAATTCTATGATGACGAAGGGAACATGACCGCCAAACTCAACGATAGCGTGGAAGTCATGGTTGAATGGTGGGATGACGAAGAGGAAGTTGTCGTTCTTTCCAAGGAAAAGGCTGCTAAGATCAAGGTCTGGGAAGAAATCAAGAAGGCTTACGATGAGGACGGAACGGTTGAAGGGATTATCGTTAACCGCGTTAAGGGCGGTTTTTCTGTAGATGTGGGTGTTGCGGCATTTCTGCCCGGATCTCAGGCAGACCTTCGTCCCATCCGGAATCTGGATGAGATGGTGGGGAAAACCTATACATTTAAGATTTTAAAATATAACCGAAAGCGCAGCAATATCGTCCTGTCAAGGCGTGCTATCCTTGAAGCTGAGAGAGAGTCCAAACGTACTGCCACCCTGGCGGCAATCGAAGAGGGCAAAGTTGTTGGCGGCACGGTTAAAAATATTACCGAATATGGTGTGTTTGTCGATCTTGGCGGTGTGGACGGGCTTTTGCACATTACGGACATCTCCTGGGGCCGTGTAAAGCATCCGTCGGAATTGTTTGAGGTCGGTGATAAAATCAATGTCAAGGTGCTGAACCTGGACGTTGAAAAAGAACGGGTGTCTCTCGGTATTAAACAATTGACCGAAGATCCCTGGCTGATGGCATTTGAAAAATATCCGGTCGGAGCGCATGTGACCGGAAAAGTAGTCAGCCTGACGGATTATGGCGCATTTGTGGAACTGGAAGAAGGCGTGGAAGGCCTGATCCATGTTTCAGAAATGTCCTGGACGCGAAAGGTCCGTCATCCTTCAAAAGTGGTTTCGGTCGGCGATATCATCGAATCCGTTGTACTGGATATCAAGCCTGAAAACAGGCGGATTTCTCTGGGCATGAAGCAGGCGACCCAGAATCCATGGGATCTGATCAGCGACAAGTATCCTGTTGGAACAACGATTGAAGGCAAAATTAAAAATATTACCGATTTCGGTCTTTTTATCGGTATCGATGAGGGAATTGACGGATTGGTTCATATCTCCGATTTGTCATGGACAAAGCGGATCAAACATCCTTCCGAAATATATAAAAAGGGAGATGTGGTTCAGGCGGTCGTTCTGGATATTGAAAAAGACAATGAGCGATTTTCTCTCGGCATCAAGCAGCTTCAGCCGGATCCCTGGAAGAGCGTTGCAGAACGGTATCAGGTCGGATCGGAAATCACGGGTAATGTGACGAACGTTACGGATTTTGGCGTATTCATTGAACTGGAAGAGGGTATTGAAGGATTGGTTCATGTCTCTGAAATCAGTAAGGAAAAAATTAAAACGCCGATCGGAAAGTATAACATCGGCGATCTCGTCAAAGCCAAAGTGATGAATATCAACTGCGATGAAAGGCGTATTGGACTGTCCATTAAACGTCTTGAAGTCGAGGATGATAAAGCCCTGCTTACCGAGTATGTCAACAGCATGGCGCCGGCAAGATCAAATTTTGGTGAAATACTTCGAGAAAACCTGCAAGAAAAGTTGAGTGAAAAATAAACTGCTTTATTCCGTCGTCATTTAACCCTGTGAATTGAATTGCGGGTTCATGGCAGCTGAATAAAGAATTTCTGACAGGTTATTCTAAAATATTGAGCGGGAAAAGGAAAAGGACTGAGAATAAATGGAATCGTGGTAAACGATCTGTTTATTCTCTTCTCCCGATCCTTTTTCCTGCTTTTGGAAAGAACCAGAGCAGGGATCGCCCGTATCATGTTTTCCCGCAGACATCCATTTCTTTTTTTTAGCCTCGCCTTAACCGGCATGCTTGCCGGTACCGTTCTGATGATCACCCTGATAATTGCGGTTTTTTTTCGAATGGATTATACTGATACTCATCTTTCCGGTGAAAAAGTTGGTATCGTTGAAGTTAACGGTGTCATTACCGATTCAAAAAATTTACTTCATGATATTAAACAATTTCGGGAAGATAGTTCGATCAAAGCGATACTTGTCCGGATCAATTCCCCGGGAGGAGCCGTAGGCCCTTCGCAGGAGATTTATCGGGAAATCCGCAAAACCATTGAAACGAAAGCAGTGGTTGCTTCGATGGGATCTGTGGTTGCTTCAGGCGGGTATTATATTGCGTCAGCCACTTCGGGAATCATGGCCAATCCGGGCACCATAACCGGCAGTATCGGAGTGATTATGGGCTATACGAATTTTCAGAATATACTGGATAAAATCGGTCTGGTTCCAGTGGTAGTTAAAAGCGGCGAATATAAAGATATGGGATCACCCGTTCGAACCATGAAAGAAGAAGAAAAAATAGTTTTTCAAAAGTTTGTCGACAACATTCATCAGCAGTTTGTCAATGATGTGGCGTTGGGAAGACATATGGACGTTGACAAGCTGAAGAAACTTGCTGACGGTCGCATTTTTACCGGAGAGCAGGCCTTGAATTCCGGTCTGGTCGACCGGCTTGGCAATCTGGAGGATGCTGTTGAATGGGCAGGGCGGATGGGGGGCATCAAGGGGAAGATCGCATCCGTATATGCGAGAAAGAAGAAGTTTTCGCTGGTTGACTATCTGGCAGATTCGTCTGTGAATGACATCGTAAAACAAGTGATTCAACCCAATCTCCACGCTGATTATGTCTACAAACCTCAATGATTTTAATTGGGGGCTTCCCTGGATTTTTTATCTTTCCGGAGAGAGTTTGACTGACTGAAAAAAGTCGGCAATCATTTGCCAATGACCGTAAAAAGATCAAAACGCTCACAAGCTAAGTTATCAGAGCGTTTTTTTATACCTGAGCCGGATATTATTCAAACATGCTGATGTCTCCCGCGCCATGGCGTAGCACTTCGGGTATGTCGCCGATTAATGAGATCACACTCGATGATTTTCCGTAAACGATGTCTCCATCGATTACAATATCGATTCGTGAGCCGAAATAATCCTGAATCAGGGTCGGGTCATTCACCAGAAGCCCGTCCGGGGTTGTGGCGCTGGTGGTGATAATTGGATTTCCGAGTTCTTCTACCAGTGCGATGCATATATTGTTATCCGGTACCCGTATCCCCGCGGTTTTTCGTTTTGTCAGCATGATCTTCGGAACCAGCTTGGAACCTTCCAGAACAAATGTGTAGGGTCCGGGAAGTAACCGTTTCATGGTTTTGTAAGCATAATTTGAAACTTTGGCATATTCGCTGATATTGGTCAGGCCAGAGCACATAAAGCTGAAAGGTTTGTCTTTATCCTGTTTTTTGAGCTGATATATTTTCTGAATGGCCTTTTTGTTCAGGATATCGCAGCCGATTCCGTAGCAGGTGTCAGTCGGATATGCTATGATTCCGCCTTTACGCAGACATTCAATCGTTTTGACAATGAGGCGTTTTGGTGGATTATGGGGATTGATTTTAATCAGCATCGTATTCAGTAAAACATGTTTTGTGAGGTGATCAGTAAAAAAGATTGAAATGCAACCGTGCCGATTGATTTGAATATGAACAGATGCTCAATTGGGCGCTTTGCAAAAAAAAGAAACCGTTACATATCTTTAAATGTATTAGTATGGCAGAGATTGAATTGTCAAGATCACAATTTATGATTGCGTCTGCCATCTTCATTTGTTATTCGTTTGACTTGAATCGAGGAGCGGGCTGTCGTCTGAGGAATAATAATAACTGTTCATCCGGCAGTCGGAATTTGATATAAAAAAAGCATCAACCGGATGCTTTCGGAGGAGTTTTATGAGCCACAAACCACTTGAAGAAGCGTATTCATTTGATGATGTATTGTTACTGCCGAATTATTCCGAAATCCTGCCTAAGGACATCGATACCCGGACACGTCTGACAAAAAACCTCAGCCTTAATATTCCGATTGTCAGCGCTGCAATGGATACTGTTACCGAGGCACGTGCCGCGATAAGCATGGCGCGGTCGGGCGGTATAGGGTTTGTCCATCGCAATATCAATATTGAAAACCAGGCAAAGGAAGTGGATAAGGTCAAGAAGTCTGAAAGCGGGATGATTATTGATCCTGTAACGATTCGTCCGCACCAGTCCGTCAGTGATGTGCTCAAGCTTATGGAGCAATACCGGATTTCAGGTGTTCCGGTGACTGAAGGCAAAAAACTGGTGGGGATTGTGACAAATCGTGACCTCAGATTTGAAACCAATCTGGAAAAACCGATCTCCGAGGTCATGACAAAAGACAACCTCGTTACGGTTAACGAGGGGATATCCCTGGAGGAATCGAAAAAACTGCTGCACAAGCACCGGATTGAAAAACTTCTGGTGGTAGATAAGCATGGCCAGCTGACCGGTATGATAACTATAAAGGATATCGAGAAGATAAAAAAATATCCAAATGCCTGTAAAGACAGCAGGGGAAGACTGCGTGTCGGAGCAGCCGTGGGCGTTGGCCCGGACATGCTGCCGAGAGCGGAGGCTCTTTTACGTGCCGGCGCCGATGTCCTGCTGATTGATACTTCTCACGGCCATTCCATGAATGTGGTGGATGCGGTAAAGACGTTAAAAGCCTCGTTTGATGATATAGAATTGATAGCCGGAAATGTGGCGACGGAAAAAGGCGCGGAAGATCTGATAAAGGCCGGAGTAGACGGGCTGAAGGTAGGTATCGGTCCCGGTTCCATTTGTACAACCCGCATCGTGGGGGGCGTTGGCGTGCCTCAGATAACAGCGATAATGAATTGCCGGAACATCTCCAATAAAACCGGAGTGCCGTTGATTGCAGACGGTGGAATTAAATTTTCCGGAGACATTACCAAGGCAATTGGTGCCGGAGCACATGTGGTCATGATCGGAGGCCTGTTTGCCGGAGCCGAGGAAAGCCCCGGTGAAATCATAATTTTTCAGGGGCGAAGCTATAAAGTCTATCGAGGCATGGGGTCTTTGGAAGCCATGAAACAGGGCAGCAAGGATCGGTATTATCAGGGTGATGATCCCGGGGATGATAAACTGGTTCCGGAAGGAATCGTGGGACGGGTCCCTTATCGTGGTTCTTTAACCGAAAATGTCTTCCAGTTGATCGGCGGTCTGAAGGCCGGAATGGGATACGTAGGTTCCAGTACAATTGAGGAATTGAGACAAAAGGCAATGTTTATAAAAATCACAGCGGCGGGAATGAGAGAAAGCCATGTCCATGATGTGATCATCACCAAAGAAGCCCCCAATTATCGTCTGGACTAAGGCGCTCAGGAATCAGTTAATCAGGAATTTTGATGCCTGATTAACTGATTAACTGGTTCTCATCCATAATTTTTTTTACCGGATTGGCACTAAAGCATGTTTCCAATCCAGAGATCGGGTCGATAAGTGCAGACTCCGAGACGGCCATTTATGGATGGAAACTAACCGATTAATTAACTGATCAACCGATTAACCAATACCATGACCGATACATCCATACCTTTTGTACATCTTCACATTCACACGCAGTACAGCCTGCTGGATGGCGCTATTCGGATCGATCCGCTGTTGAAACGGGCCAAGGAATACGGAATGGACTCAGTTTCCATTACCGATCACGGCACCATGTTCGGTGTCATCGAATTTTATGAAAAGGCCAAAAAAGCCGGGATCAAGCCAATTATCGGATGCGAATGTTATGTCGCTCCTCGTACGATTCACGATAAAACGCAACTTGACAGCAAGTCGCTGTCACATCTGGTGCTTCTGGCCCGTGACGATGAGGGCTATCGCAATCTGTGTAAACTGGCCTCGATCGCTCAACTGGAAGGCTTTTACTATAAACCCCGGATTGACAAGGACGTCCTGAAGCAGCACTGCAAGGGGCTGGTTGGGCTCTCCGCGTGCCTTCAGGGAGAAATTCCCAGGCTCATCAAGGAAAACAGCCTTAAAAAGGCTGACGACGTTGCCTGTTTTTATCGGGATCTGCTCGGGGAGGATAATTTTTATCTCGAGGTCCAGAATAATGGCATCGAGCTTCAGGATAAGGTCAATCAGGTGCTCTATGATATGAGCCGCCGGCTGTCAATACCGCTGGTTGCTACAAATGACTGTCATTATCTGGATCGAAATGATGCCAGGGCTCATGAAGTTCTGCTGTGCATCCAGACAGGAAAGACGATCCATGATAACGACCGGTTTAAATTCAGTACGGATCAGCTGTATTTTAAATCCAAAGAGGAGATGGCCTCCTATTTTAAAGATCATCTTGATGCCATTGAAAACACGGTAAAAATTGCCGATCGATGTAATGTTGAATTCAAATTCGGCGACTATCATTTTCCGAAATTTGATGCGAATTCCGGGATGACTGCCGATGAAATTTTTGATCAGGAAGTCCGCAAAGGCTTTGAGTGGAGATTCGGGCAGCTCAGGGCAAAAAATCCGGATATTGATGAAGCCCTCTATCGGGAGCGCCTTGATTACGAGGTGTCGGTGATCAAGGATATGGGCTTTCCGGGTTATTTTCTGATCGTTTCCGATTTTATCCGTTACGCAAAGGAAAACCGTATTCCGGTAGGCCCCGGCAGGGGGTCGGCGGCCGGAAGTATCGTTGCCTATTCGATGAATATTACGGACCTTGACCCCATAGAACATGGCCTGATTTTTGAGCGGTTCCTGAATCCTTCGCGTATCAGCATGCCCGATATCGATGTGGATTTTTGTATCAACGGTCGGGAGAAGGTATTTAAATATGTGGTGGAACGATACGGTGGGGGAGATTACGTCTCTCAGATTATTACATTCGGGAAACTCAAAACCCGGGCGGTTATCCGGGATGTGGGCAGGGCACTTGATATCCCCCTTCATGAAGTCGATTCCATTGCCAAAATGGTACCGGATGTGCTCAACATCAGTCTGGATGATGCGCTGAAACAGGAACCGAAACTGAGTGATCTGGTAGAACAAAAGCCCGAAGTGGCCGAGTTGGTCAATATCTGCCGGATACTCGAAGGACTTCCCAGACATGCATCGACTCATGCCGCCGGTGTCGTGATCGGCGACAAACCCCTGGTTGAATACCTCCCGATGTACAAAGGGAAAAAAGGCGAAGTCGTCACTCAGTTCGACATGAAACATGTCGAGAAGATCGGACTGGTCAAGTTTGATTTTTTAGGGTTGCGTAACCTGACGGTGATGGAAGATGCCCTTCAACTGATTGCTTCGCAGAATCAGACGCCACCGGACCTGCTCGATCTGGATCTGAGTGATCCTGAGACCTACCGGCTTTTGGCAGACGGGGATACGACCGGGGTTTTTCAGCTGGAAAGTTCCGGCATGAAAGACCTGCTGGTTCGGTTAAAGCCGGCGTGCTTTGCGGATATTACGGCTCTGGTGGCACTGTACCGGCCCGGGCCCATGGGCAGCGGAATGGTGGATGATTTTGTCGAGCGCAAGCACGGCCGCAAAAAGGTGGAGTATCTGCTGCCCCAGCTGGAACCGGTTTTAAAGGAGACCTACGGCGTCATTCTGTATCAGGAGCAGGTCATGAAGATTGCCGGTGTCCTGGCCAGCTACTCCATGGCAGAAGCCGATGTATTGCGAAAAGCCATGGGGAAGAAAAATCTTGAAATCATGGCTCAGCACCGTGTGCGGTTTGTTCAGGGCGCCGAAAAAAACGGTATCGATGCTAAAAAGGCTACCTATATATTCGATCTGATCGAAAAGTTTGGCGGATACGGATTCAACAAGTCCCACAGTGCGGCCTACGCCCTGATTGCATACCAGACCGGATACCTGAAAGCACATTTTCCGGTGGAGTTCATGGCGGCACTGCTCACCAGCGAGATGAATTCCTCTGACAGCGTCATTAAATACGTTTCCGAATGTCGGAGTCACAATATTTCCGTTCTTCCCCCGGATATCAACGAGAGCAATAAAGAATTTGCTGTCAAGGGGGCGCAGATCCGGTTCGGTCTTGTGGCCGTGAAAAATGTCGGGGAAAGTGCCATTGATACGATTATCGAGTCTAGAAAAGAAGGCCCTTTTTCCTCCCTGTTTGACTTTTGTGAGCGGGTGGATTTGCGGAAAGTGAACAAGCGGGTGGTTGAGGCTCTGATAAAATGCGGCGCTTTTGATTCTACCGGCGCGAATCGCTGTCAGATGACGGCTGCGCTGGAAGAGGCGATGGAATATGGGCAGATGGTTCAGAAAAAACAGGCGGACGCCCAGATGAGCCTGTTTGATATGGGGCCATCGACCCTTAAAATCAATATCCCTTCACTGCCCGCTATTGAAGAATGGGACGAAAAACAGCTCCTGATCATGGAAAAAGAGTCGTTGGGATTTTATATCACGGGCAATCCGTTATCCAAGTATGAGGAGGTGCTCGAAAAATTTACCACTGCAGATACTGTCCAGATTCTTGAAAAAAATGATGGGGATATGGTCAGAATCGGCGGCTACATTAAAGGTATCAAGGTCATACAGACCAAAAAAGGCGATACGATGGCCTTTGTGACGATTGAAGACCTGCACGGATCAGTTGAGATTACGCTGTTTCCGTCTGTCTACTCAAGGGTGTATGATCTGCTGCAGGATGATACGCCGGTACTGATTCAGGGAAAACTGCAGAAGGATGAAAAAACGGCAAAAATTCTGGCAGACCAGATGATTGACATGGAAGCGGCTGAGGCGGTATGGACCGCAAGCATTCATTTCAATCTGGATATCACCCGAACGGATAAGGACCTGATGGGTAAATTGAAGGGTGTTTTAAAAAGGTATCCGGGCCCGTGCCGCGGGTTTATTCATTTGAGTATGCCTGATCAAACCGAGACGATTATCTCGCTACCGGATTATATGACGTTAAAGGCCGGGGAAAAATTGACCAGTGAGGTCAACACGCTGGTGGGGTATCCTGCGGTCGAAACCTGCTGCAGTGAAGCCGAACCTTCCACCACAGCATCGACGGGTAAGGCCTTTTATGGGAAAAGGAAAAAGGAGTAAACGGGATGCCTGATCGGAAGCGTCCGAATATCTATGCGGTATTGCTGGCAGGTGGCTCCGGAACCCGTTTGTGGCCGGTTTCCCGGGAACTTTATCCCAAACAGCTGGTTAATTTTATTGGGGATGATTCCCTGGTTCAACTCACGGTTAAACGGCTGCCTCCGGAGGTGACGCCCGGGAGGATCAGAATTGTTTGCGGGGAGGAGCATTTTTTTGAAATCGCAAGGCATCTGGAGGCGATCGGGATTGCCTCCCATGGCAACATCATAGGCGAGCCCTGCGGTCGAAACACGGCACCGGCCATCTTGATGGCCGCATTGAACATTTTTGAGCAGAGTGAAGATGCCGTCATATGCGTCTTTCCCGCTGATCATGTGATTCGGGATCTTGACGGGTTTCATGCCAGAGTGGCATCGGCCGTCAGTCTTGCCGGACAAGGCCATATCGTGACATTCGGCATTACGCCGCATTATCCTGAAACCGGATACGGTTACATCGAAGGGGATCGGGCAGTGGCCGCCGGAGCCCTTTCCATCAGGCGCTTTGTCGAAAAACCGGACAGGCAGACCGCCATGGAATATCTCGACGCAGGCAATTATTTCTGGAACAGCGGCATGTTCGTATTTAAGGCGTCTGTTATCATTGAAGAGTTTAAAACCTTTGAGCCGGAGTTGTATCGCCGCATCCGGGATATGCGCGGGGCAGGTTCGGTAACCCGTGAGGCTTACGAACAGCTGAAAAATATTTCCATCGATGTGGCCATCATGGAACGTACGCAAAAGGGAGTGGTACTCCCGTCCGATTTCGGATGGAGCGATATCGGGTCATGGAAATCGCTCTATGATTTTCTGCCGAAAGATTCGCATGGGAATGTGATTGACGGGGACGTGATCAGCAATGATACGGAAAATTGTTTTATTATGGGCCATGAACGGCTCATTGCCACCAACAGTATCCGGGATATGGTCGTCGTGGAGACACCGGATTCGGTGTTTGTTTCCGATATCGACAGCAGCCGGAATGTCAAAACCATCGTTGAACAGCTTAAACGGGACGGGCGGAAAGAATACAAAGCCCATCAGACGGTTCATCACCCATGGGGTGTTTCCACACGGCTGGAAAACAGACCCGGGTATCAGATCGTCCGGCTTGCGATTTATCCGGATTCGAAACTCAGGATCGAGGCATTGCCATCGGTTGTTACCCAGCTGGTGATTCTGGAAGGCCGGGCCCGTATAAATGGTGACGGGCGGCAACGCTCGCTGGATCAGGGGCAAACGTTTATGGTTTCCGGAACGCAACCGGTGGATGTTCAACCGTCTGACGGTGGACCGCTTTGTCTGCTGCAGATTCAAATCAGCCCCTGTGACGGGAAAGGGCAGTTTGTTTGTCGGTAGCCGTTGGGCGTTTTTTCGTTTGAAATTGGATTTTTTTCAGGTTCATCGTGTTTGGTGAAAAAAAGCATATAACTCAGGGATACGGAAATTACTGATTTACCGGTTGTCGAGCACTCAAAGTGCCGTCATTACCGCAATGCTGTTGAGCGGGAATCCATGACCTTTTCCGGATGCCTGATAAAAACATCCGGGCATGATGATAACGATAAATGGTATTTTTGAAAATCCAGAGTCCCTTACCTTAACAGGATTGGAACATGACACATGAAAGTGCTTTTGCTTGATTTGAAACAGCAATATCAGACAATTAAGGAAGAAATTTTAAAGGCTACCGAAGAGATATATGAAAGTCAGTATTTTATTCTGGGCCCCAGAGTTGAGCAGCTTGAAACGGAAATTGCCGACTACTGCGGTACCGCGTATTCCGTGGGGGTCTCTTCCGGCTCTGATGCGCTTTTAATTTCACTGATGGCGGCGGATATCGGGCCTCAGGATCTGGTTATAACCACGACGTATACCTTTTTTTCAACGGCAGGGGCAATTTCCCGAACAGGGGCAAAACCGGTGTTTGTCGATATCGATCCGGAAACGTATAATATATCTGCCGGGGGAATCGAAAAGGCGATTTTGGACATGTCTCCGGATGAAAGGGCCAGACTCAAGGCAATTATTCCGGTTCATCTCTACGGACAGTGCGCCGATATGGACCCGATACTGAAGATCGCCGATACGTTCGGCCTTATAGTAATCGAGGACGCTGCTCAGGCGATCGGCTCTCAATACAGAGGTAAACGGGCCGGTTCCATGGGTGCGTTTGGCTGCTTTTCTTTTTTCCCTTCGAAAAACCTCGGTGCGTTTGGTGACGGAGGGATTGTCACCACCGATTCTGATGCGGCGTATGAAAAATTAAAGATTCTCCGGATGCACGGTTCGCATCCCAAGTATTATCATAGCGTGATCGGAGGAAATTTCAGGTTGGACGCCCTGCAGGCGGCTATTGTATCGGTTAAATTGAAATATCTCGATGAATGGACCCATGCCCGGCAGAACAATGCGGCGTTATACCGGAAACTGTTTGCCGATGCCGGATTGACCGATATGATTCAGCTTCCGGCTGAAAGGCAGGAACGGCACATTTACAATCAGTTTGTGATCAAAGTGCCGGATAAAAGAGATGAACTCCGTCAATTCCTGCTTGATGCTCAAATCGGCGTTGAGGTTTATTATCCGGTGCCGCTTCATCTTCAGCAGTGCTTTTCTGATCTGGGTTATCAGAAGGGCGATTTTCCCGCAGCGGAAGAAGCGGCCCTCAAAACACTGGCGCTTCCGATATACCCCGAGCTTGCCGATGCCCAGCAGGCCTATGTGGTAGAAAAAATAAACGAATTTTATAAAAATTGAGTTGCCTGTTTTGATCGCATTCCCGCGCTTCGGCGTGGGAATGCGTACTTACTCAGAAATCAGCGGTCAGATGGCAGATGTCAGATGACCAATTCGAAACATACCTCCTTTAGGGCCATTCTTTAAACTCTGTTAAAAAAAACAAGAATTTTCCCGTTATAGTTACCGCCCGATTCGCTCGAGACGCGTAGAGCCCGGCGTCTCGAGAGAGCGAAGCGAACGGGCGGTAGAAAATCAAAGAATTTTTTGTAACGGCAATTCCATGGAAATCGGGTTGCGGACACGGTCCGCGTCAGCACCTGATCAGATTGAAAAATCCGGAGGCATTTTTAAAACACAAGGCGTTTCGGATTTCATCAGCCACCGAATGGTCGGTGAAAAACCGGTGCAGATCTTTTGAAAATGTCATGCACGAATCGGTATTGCACATGATTCGGTCAAGATTGGCTGGAAAGGTCTGGATCATATGTTTCAGTTCCTCAACTGAGGTTTTTTCCGGGCTTAACGTCACCCCGGCCTGATACCCCCGATCCAGAACCCCACTGATCGTTTCCGGTGAGCAATGATCGATAACCGTAAAAGGTTCGATGCCGCTGAAGTCCTGAAGCAGTTCAAGCAGTTTGATGGTAATAGCGGTCTTGTTTTTCCGGGGCGTATGGATACCGATCTTTTTATTCATGGACTTGATCGTATCCGCCAGTGCGAGCTGGGCCGTCATGATCTCCACTTCTTTTTCATTTCCGCTCTCAAGTCCGATTTCTCCCATTCCCAGGCAGAGCGGATCTTTTAAAAAGGGTATTAATAATTCCCCGACATCCTTTGCCGCAAGATCTGACGGGATATTTCGCGGATGAATACCGGCCAGAAACCTACACGGTAACGTGGTTGCGTTAAGCTTTTGGATGATCGACGCCTGCTGTTTCAAATAATTGCGCAAATCATTCAAGCTTTCAATATGATTGCTGAAAGCCCATGAAACCGGGAAAATACGGTTGGCTTTTAGCCAGGAGATCTGATCGGGGTGATCGGTAAAAATAATGTCGAGGTGAATATGACTGTCGATAATCAGTGCTTTCAAAACAACGCTACTCCTTTAGACCTTTATAACCTGATGTTTATAGAATTAATTTTATTACTCAAATTATATTTGAGTGGTATGGCGCCTGCTTCGGTCACAGCCGGCTGAAGTTTTATCCGGCCGAATACGGGCCCCATGCCCTGGATTACCGTATCAGCAAGATGACGGGACATGGATGAACATGGGTAAATACCGGGGCAATCAGACCGTCTTATTTTCTGATAAATAAATCATACGCCAGATAGAGGCGTTTATCAAGAGCCCCTGTAAAGCGGTTGCCGATGTCAGAATGCTGCCGTTTTTACTTCATTTTTCTGTTCCGGTTTCAGGCGGTGTCGTTTTTTTGGGCTTGATCATAACTGCGGCCACCATGTCACGGAGTCTGTCCCGCCCATTGCCGGCTTCTCCAGCACGAATTGCCGGAATCAGCCGCTGTTTCATGGCCCGCGTTAGTTATCAATATCCGGAACGAAAAGCTTTTAAAAGGTTATTTATGGATGCAAACCCGGTATCAATGGGTAATTGATTACATAACTTTTGATTTTAATCAAAGGCTGTGGTATAGGTAACCATTATCCCGAACGTGATCCTGACCTTTACTTTTATATTCTCCACATCGATATGTGTTCGCATGTCTATTCCTATGCCGATATTTTTGATGGATATGGAATTTGTTCTGGTAAATTGACGTGTTGCTCAGGCAGTATCCGCTCGTTTAACCGGAATTGCAATGATGTCCGTCAAAGCCTGTTAAACCAGTGCGGGGATGAATGCTTTTTATATGATAACGGTTGAAACTGCTTGATTGGTTTGAGTGATATCCTCTCTTCGGCATTGTCTTTATATATTTTTTTCTGAGATTTTTTTTACAATTGTAGCTCAATATCATTGAGCAGGTACTGTTTTTTTTTCTCTGAGAACCCGCGTAAAGTAAGCTTGCCCATCAACGATGCCTATGAAAAACGAACTGCGTATTTTGATTCTGGCAGATGACGATAGCCTTGCGAAGATGGTGGAATTTGAACTTCGAAAGGCGGATTTGTTGTTTACTTCAAGGACAGTGAATTCAAAGAAAACGTTGGCAAATAAATTGGCTCTTTTTTTACCTGATATAGTCCTGTCCGAGTATGAACTGGCTGGATTTGAAGGGCTTTCGGCCCTGGAGTTTGTAAAGAAATATTATCCGGATCTGCCGTTTGTAATTATCTCCGAAGCGATCGGGGAAGAAAAGGCTATCGAGGTATTTAAAAAAGGCGTTACGGATTTTGTCCTGAAGCATCGTCTTTCACAGCTTGCCGGGGTGATTCAGCGGGCCTTGCATGAAGCCGTTAAGGGGAAAGTCCTTAAAAAAATTCAAGAGGAAAGAACGCTGTTTCTTTTTGAATTAGGCAAAAGAGTCACCGAATTGACAGTGGTGAATCAGATTTCTCGTATTCTTCAGAATCAGAACAATTCCCCCTCCGAGTTGTTTAAACAGATTGTATCGATAATGCCGATGGCCTGGCAATATCCTGACATTACGGCTGCGCGTATTATCTTCAAAGATGAAGAATTTAAAACATTAAACTTCATGGAAAGCCCATGGCAGCAGAGTTGCCGGTTTTTTGTCAATTCCATCCCCGGTATGGTGGATATTTTTTACCTGGAAGAAATGCCAAACGAGTTTGAAGGACCTTTTCTCAGCGAAGAAAGGACCCTTTTGAATATGATCGCGGAACTGCTGAAATTTTTTCTGGAGCGAAGATACGCAAATGAAGCGTTAAAACACAACGAAGCTCTGTTCAGGACCGTTCTGGAAACCCTTCCGGTCGGGGTCTGGATGATCAAGCCGGACGGGAATATCGTTCTGGAAAATTCGGCATGCCGAAATATCATAGGCGGTGGCCGATGCGATCATGCATACCAGTTTCAGGAGAAACTGGGGTGGTGGATGGATACCGGACAGAGAATAACCCCTGATGAGTGGCCGGTTTCCAGGGTTTTTAAAAACGGATCGTCACGATTGAACAAGATTTCACGGATCCGGTGCCTTGACGGGTGTTGTAAAACCATCGTGAGTTCAGCCGTCCCCATTCGAAATGAAAAAAATGAGATTGTCGCCGCGATTGAAGTCAATGAAGATGTTACGGAACAAAAGCGGGCCGAAACAGCGCTCAAGGAATCCGAAAAAAAATACAGCACCCTGGTTGAAAGTTCCCTGACAGGCATTTATATCAATCAGAACGGCAGAATCGTATTTTTGAATAACCGGTTTGCAGAAATTTACGGGTATCGGCGGGAGGAACTCATCGGTATCGAATCATGGAAACTGGTATATCCGGATGATCGTGCGTTTGTCGATGAGATGCGGGAAAGGCGGCTCAGCGGCGAGGGTGTGCCGGCGGAATACGAAGCAAGAGGTCTTAAAAAAGATGAACAGGTGATCTGGGTGGTCAGAACCCATTGCGTGATAGACTATAACGGGAAGTTGTCAATCCTTGGCAATCTGGTCGATATTACCCACCGTAAACAGATGGAACAGGATCTTCAGCGTTCGCATAAAGAATTGCGGTACCTGTCGGCTCAGCTTCTCAGGGCCCAGGAGGATGAGAGAAAAAAAATTGCACGTGACCTTCATGATACCATTGCTCAGAATCTTCTGGCCATTAAAATTTTTCTCGAAGATAAAGCCATTCAACTCCATAACCGCCGGATTCCGATTGATATTACGCTGGATGACCTGATTGATATGGCCAACTGCAGTATTCAGGAATTAAGAAGAATCATGGCTGATTTGAGGCCTTCCATTCTGGATGATCTTGGCCTGATGGCAGCCGTTCACTGGCATTGTGTGGAGTTTCATAAGACTTATCCGCTTATCCGTCTGGAAAAACAGTTCGATCTCAGGGAACAGCAGATACCGGATTCTCTGAAGGTAGTGATGTATCGGATTTTTCAGGAGGCAATGAATAATGTGGCCAAACACAGCGCAGCTGACACGGTCCGGTTGATTCTCCGGGAATACAGGGGCCGAATTGAAATTATTGTCGAAGACAATGGCGTGGGGTTTGATGCCCGCCGCCAGATTTCCCAGCCAGGGGAGTCGAAAAAATTCGGTCTTCTGGGTTTGAAAGAGCGCTCGGAGCTTTCTAACGGATCATTTCAGATCAGGTCACGAAAAGGCAAGGGGACGTTGTTGAAAGTGGCCTGGCAGCTGTAAGGGTCGCGGTTTGGAGCGTCCGTTTTTCTACGGGGGGTGATGAAACCAAGCGAATGATAATGCGCTGGTTGATAATGCTTGATAAGCATCTTGACAGGAAAACGGTTTTTGGACATATTAGGACGCGTTTAATGCGAATATCAGTCAGCGATAACTGAAAAAAATTCGCAGACACACGGCGTTTTTCTTGAACGCCTTGCCAATAACCGAGTCAACCATATGAAATATAAGGTTTGCCGAATATCCAACCTGATTATTACAAAGGAGATAAGTCTGTTTTGGGCAATAAAGAATTAATTATAGCACACTGTTGTCAATGTCCCTTTCTCCATCACGGTCATCATGAGGAGCAGGGCCGGGAATGTTACTGCTTTTTGAACCGGCAGATCAATGTGGACAATTACTATACCGAAACCACGGAAAAGATGGCATTCGGGTTTCCTGAAGAATGTCCTCTGTTTGAAAACGACCAGATTATCGTAAAACGGGTCAGACTTCGTCTGCTTAAAAGCGATTCCGCGAAATGGGAAGTCAAAGAGGGTGTGAAATGCGCCGATTGCGGCACGACCGGCCGGGGGTACAGGCTGGTGTATGCCAGAGACTATGACCGTCTCAATGAAAAAGAGCCTGAGTTCAGATGCGAAAAATGCTCGATTCGGAAGGCTCAGGAATTGAAACAAAGAGGGATTGAGCTGTAGACATCAATACAGGATACGCTTGACGGCTGGCTATCTGGTCTTTTTGCCCTGATGTGCCGATCAGATGTATTTAACAGACAGGGGCATGTGGTTTTATACCACATGCCCCGGTTTGTTGCCTCGTCATGTAAATCAGAGGTCGGCGGTCTTGTGCTTGACAACAAGGCTTTTCCATTGATTTTTAGCCTGTTCGATCCAGAAGGTTTTGGTGATATAAACGCTCTGTGTAGTCCATATGAAGTTCATTTACATGGCTGATCTTATGATCAATGATAATCTGGAAAAGTTCTTTATGTCTTCGTTTTGATGACTCCAGGATTAAACCGGTAATAAATGATAATAATGAGATCAGAACAATACCGGTTGCCAATACGGCTGTTGAAGGATGAGTAACCTTGGCGGTCCGAATAAATTCATAAATCGGTATTGATCCGAAGCCCAGCCCCATTAGAAAGGTCATCAGGCCTATGAAAGAGAAACATTTTAACGGCATGTAATCTTTAAATATGGAGAGTATGGTTTTAATAATCCGGATTCCGTCTCTGAAGGTACTGAGCTTGGAATAACTGCCTTCGGGCCGCTCACGATAGGGAATTTGGACTTCTTTAATTACCATGTTCTTATCCAGAGCCTGAAGGGTCAATTCGGTTTCTACTTCAAATCCCTGGCTGAGAACAGGGATGCTTTTGACAAATTTTCTATTGAAACACCGGTAACCGGACAGAATGTCCCTCAGTCGGCAGTCGAACAGAAAGTTAATCGTCCATTTGATTGCCTCATTACCAATTTTGTGAAACGGCCTGAATGATTTATCAGAAAATTCGTCCAGGCGGGCTCCGACCGTCATATCAGCCTCACCGGATATAACATGCTTTAGCAGGTCATGTACTTTCTCAGCCGGATAGGTGCAATCTCCATCCACCATGACATAAAAATCTGCTTCAATATCTCGGAACATGGTTCTGACCACATTGCCCTTTCCCTGTTTTTTTTCATAGCGGACAATAGCGTTTTCATCTTCAGCTTTTTGGGCCGTCGTGTCATTACAATTGTTGTCGTAGACATAGATGGTTGCATTGGGCAGTTCTTTTCGGAAATCACGGATAACTTTTCTTATTGTATGTTCTTCATTATAGCAGGGGATTAGTACAGCGATATTTGGCATTTTAAACCTCACATGTTCTATGTTTCGGTTACCGTAAATGCAAAAGTAAGTTGTTTATGGCGTATTTTTGTAATGGTTTAAAAAATGGGTTCAGGGAACACTCCGGGTTAGAGTGGTTTTTTGGCTGTATATAGGGTTATCGGTCGTCATTGGTTTTAAGAATGGTTGATGTTTTATGTCGGATCGAACGAAAACCAGCGCAACTTTATCTTCGTATGCTATCTTGAAACGCCCATCTTTGCGAAGTAAGGATGTTAAAGCCCATTCAGGGCTTGTAACAATTGTTCCGGTATTGAGAAGCTGTGGATCTTTGTTCCAATCGGATTTGGCGTTAAAGGTATTGATCGAACTGAGGAAATTGTCGTAACCGCAGACATTGGTCCGGCCGTCTATGGAGACTGGCAGCTCCGGAAGATGCCAGATTAAATATCCGCCCCAGTTAAAATGATTGTACAAGGGGCCGGATAAATTGTTCTTTTTGATAAATTGCGTTGCTTTTTCCGGATAATTTTCTGCGATGTGTTGATGTATCGAGGCATTGGATAACGCGTAACAGTTCCAGCAAATGAATAATGACAGGACGGTACCAAGTCCGCTGACGACACGGACGGGGATTTTTTTATATCGCAGGACGTCGTTATCCGGTTGTCTCCGGGAAATGTTGTAAGCAATAATGGTCAAGCCGGAAATTACAACCAGCCACACGTCTCTGATGCTTCGAAAGGATATGAAGGATGCGGCAAGGATTAAAAGAAGTAAAAACGGCCGATGGGTTTGATTTTTTCCGATGGAATAGACTGCTCCCATAAATATAAACAGTACCATCCAGTCTGCTAAATGTCGAAAACCGAGTGAATGCAGCTCGCTGATATGATTATAGAATCCAGGTTCAGCCAGGATTTCGACGAAAGGCCGGTAGATAAATACATGATACGGATTGGCTAATGTGGCAAGAAAACATGCGGCGCCGATGGATAACATCCAGTGCATCCGGGTTCGCTGGATGTCAGAATCCTCTTTTTTTGAAACATAACACAACCCGGCCACTTCAACTGCAAACAGAAAATATATCATGAATCCGTATACAAACTGTATGTGGAGATTTGCCCACAATGCAAACACCGGCGGGAGCAGTATCAGTTTTTTCATCTGGCCGGATTCTCTAACTTTCATGAGAACCTGAAGCAGTATGATGCTGAAAAGGATACTGAACAGGTAGGAACGGACATTTAAATTTCGTGATATGGCAATGATACCGACTGCGGTCAGAAACGCAGCAAACGTGGATGAAATCGACTGATTTTTCAACAAGGTGTAGAGTGAAAAGGTTATGGCCACAGCCATTAAAAGCAGATAGATCCCAAAGCCGGTCAACCCGAACAGGTTGTACATCCCGTATATGAGGATTTCAAACAGCCAGCTGTAGGCCACCCACGGCACATGATGCTGAGAAAACGGGTCGACCGCGGGAACCGTTTTATTTTCCAGAATCCATTGCCCGGTGCGAAGATGCCACCAGATATCAGGATCGCTGAACGCATTCATGAGCCGTATCGTAATGATAATCGGTATGGTAAACATTATGATGAAAAAGATACAATGCACTATATCATCTTCATATGTTTTTAATATGTCACTGACGCTGGCCATGGATAGGTGATTTCCTTTATATAATTTTATCAGTTGTCATGATGCACGGGTATCGGGGGATAAATACTTGGGTAAAATCCATTGATTTTTTCCGATGCTGACCCATCCGAATTTTTGGTCCAGAATCGTGATTCGTGTTCCCCTGGGTAATGTCGCGACAATATCGTCACCATCAGCCGGGCCTTTATGAATACTGATTCGGGTCGCTGTTATGAACTGATCGTTTTTCGAGGAATCGTTCGTTGTCTGTTCCTTGATGACACGGTCTGATGCGGGGGCCCGTGTAAACTGATTTTGAAGATCCGACAGCAGCGGGACAATAATCAGCAGAAATACGGCAAGTTTTATTGTGGAAGGAAACGGCATGTCGGATGGCTGGCCGTCTTTTCCGCCCTCTATTGCAGCGTGCCGGAGACACGAAAACGTCGTGAGAATTTGAAAAATCAGTACAAAGACGGTTCCTGCATGCAGCAGGATCAGTTCTTCTCCCGGGGGTTTGCCCGATGTTTTCAGCAGCATGGTCAGGATGAGGCCTGAAACCGCCAGAATCAGGTGGGTTATTTTCAGCGTTTTTCTGCCGGGCAGCATCAGCAGCAGTCCCCCGAATACGACGCTCCAGATAAAAAAAGCGAATATGGAAGTCAGGCCCCATGCAAAAGGCGTCAGCGTATCCGGATCAATCGCTGTGCCGGCAATTTTCAGGATAAGCAGATTGATTGGCAGCAGGGGCGTGGACGGATGATATTTAAACAGTTCAAACAAAGCATTCCGGGATGATTCGGCCGATTCCGGAAAACCTGAAAAAATTCCGTTGACCGCAATCCGGTAACCGCTCTGAACATAGACAGTCGCAATGACAATAAACGCAAACCAGATACAGAATACGATCATTCTGAAATTTCGATAGTTGGCGATGAGGCTTTGTATGTATTTGATGAACTGACTGGCGAAGAAAAGAAAAAGAAAAACCCAGACAACCTGTGCATAACCATATATGAAGGGCGGTTCAAACACGGCATTGTGGGAAAATATTTCAAATATGCGTCCAACAGACCAGATGCCGATGAGAATCAGCACCAGGAATAATGAAAATTTTCCGATATGAATCAGGATGTCTGCGGCATGTTTCAGCAGGTTTGTTCGGTCGGATAATTGTTTTGAAACGGCCTGTTTGATTTTTTTGATCATATCCTTTCTATCCCCCTCTGGTTTTAGCCGTTATTCGATGAATTCGAAGCGTTAAGGGCCTCGGAAGAATAAATTCTCCTTGATAGCGCCAGATGCCAGGAGCATACTCCGGAGTACCAAGCGTTTTTACAGGGCTGGCTGCTATTCTACCAGGCGCAATTTAATTTCTTTGGCGATCGTGTTGAAAATGGCATTCAGTTCACTGGAATCCGGAGTTTGATAATAGTATTCTGTTGAGGGACTGCTGGCGATCTGTTCAAGAAAATCTTTGCGTATCTGTCCCGTGGTTTCACTACCCAGAGCGATCACATAGATGGTGACGTCTTTGGCCTTAAGTGCCGCGGCATGGTTTATTGCCATCTGGCGGGCGGTATCGGACACATAGCTTCTCAGCACATTGGGAGATAGCCCGTCAGGAAGATTGCAATAGGGGGAAGTATAGCCTGTCACAGGGTAATCAGGATCTTCAAATACCCACCACCGGGTGGTTTTTGTGCCGCATGCCGATAAAGATGCGATCAAACCGTCACCTGTAGGGAGCGGGGGGACAGACAGACTATTCCCTGTTACGGGGTTACATAACGCTCCGCCCCCGCATACTTTACCGGTTCCATTTCCGTATGCGCTGGCCTCGTAAACCACGGCATCATAATCTTTCCCCAGACGGGTGAAATTGCTTCTGAAGGCATTGGGGTTTCCATCCGTAAAGAAAATTAAAAACTGCTGGACGCGATTGCTTGCCAGCACATCTGTCTGATCCGTGAACCCATCCGGGCCATCGCTCTGGCCGATGCCGTCCTCTGCATTGGTATAGCCGCTGGCCTTCATGGCATTAATTTTTGCCTTCATACTGTCAACAAAGTTCTCCTGAAGGGAAAAATCCACTGTTGCAGCCATGGAAAATGAGATGAGACCGGCCCTGTCCAAATCCTGGGTATCTTCAAAATAATCCAGGAAGTTTTTTGCGGCTATTTTCAGATTGGACATGGCACTTCCATAATTCATGGAACCGGATCGGTCCAGGACCATCATGATTTCGACATTCCGTTTGGTCGCTGCCCCAAAATTTCCCACGGTAACTTCATCGACTCCGAATAACTGGGCAAGAATTGAAGGCGAAACCGTACTTCCGGTCACTTCGACCCTCCCGGAATCATCGTCAGGAAATTCTACCGACATGGACATGGAAGTGGTGCCTAAATAGCTGTCCGAGAAGTTTTCCCGTCCAAAGTCTTTGATCAGCGCTTCCAGGTCTCCGTTACTTTGAAGCTGGGGATTGGATATGTTTTTTGCCCCGGCAAGCGCGGCGGCATCGACCGCTTTGGCCAATTCCGCCTTTACCAGATACCATTTGCCAGCCTCCACGCCCAGTGCGGTAAATCCAATGAGCACCGTCAAAAGAATTGCAAAGGTTATCAGGACGGCACCAGTTTGATCTGCAGAGATTTTTTTATTTTTCAATGGTAAACCCCCCTCCTTTATTTTTCTTAAAAAACGGATTTGCTACTTAAGATGATAGTCCCATCCGTAAAAATATTTGTAATAAATTCAGGCAGCGGAGTAATCGCGCTGTATTTATAAAACACCTCGGTCACAATGACTTCTGAAATGTCAGCCGTCTGGTTTGTTTCATCAAATTTCAGATGGTCATATAATTCCTGTGACAATCCAAAATGAGTGTTTTCGCAACTGCTGTTGACCGAAAGGCTGCCTTTTTCAACCTGTGCGGCTTTCTTTGGAGGGATTTTCGACGAAGTTCCGGCGTCGATTCTGGTAATATAAATTTTCCCGTCCCCGGCAAGGGAAAGGGGGGCGCCGGATGTTTGCAGCAGGTCAAGCAGCGTATCTCCCTCACTTGAAATATTTTTAAAACGTGAGGCCAGATTTCCCCCCTCGCGGCTTACATTGGTAATCACCATGCGGGCATGAATCAGTCTTCCAAAATCGATGATTCCAAAGATTAAAATGAGCAAAACCGGAACAATGAGGGCAAACTCCACTGCCGCGACGCCCTTCTTGCAACCAAGTAATTTAAGGCGCATTAAGTGAGTCGACATATTTTTATCCTTGATTTGAATATTAAAAAAGTTCATTTTTATAGGTGGTCTCGGCCTGAACATTGATGCCGTCTTCAGGGAAAAAAGCACCTATAAGCGGCGTTAGAAACTGATAAACGTATGTTGTCCTGATCCGCATGATATCCCCCGGGTTTCCGGAATTCTGGGAGTCCGCCCAATCCTCCGGATCACTATAATCATCGGCAACCGGAAAAATACGTATCGATAACTTAAGTGGGTCGACGGCCGAAGCAGCGCAGTCCTCAATTTTTTTTATTATGGATGCGGTTCTGTCCAGACCGCTGATCGTTTTGCCGACAAGCGCCAGCCGGGTGCCTTCACTGGTGGCATATTGGATAGAGTGCTGCACAAAAAAATATCTTCCAAAGTCAATGATTCCAAAGATCAGGGTCAAAAATACAGGCAACACCAGCGCAAATTCCACAGCCGTGGCCCCGTTGCATTTTTTAATAAATGTTGTACCCATAGGATCTCTCTTTTCCGATATTCAAATGTGATTTTTTTGTAAAAAGTTATATTCAGCCCTTTTTTGTCATTCCCATGAAAATGAGAATCCAGATATTTTAACATGTTCCGGATTCCCGCCTTCGCGGGAATGACGGATGTGGGTATTTTTTACGAGACCATCAAATATTTTGCGGATCAGGTAAAGGCATCACTCGTTTCCATCCGCTCAGGTCTTTTCCGAGTAGAACTCGTATACGAATTTCAGGTTTTTCAAATTCGTCGACTTTTTCCATATTCTGATATCCCGGGATTTGTTTTGCCACTTCGTATGCCTCATGCAGGAGCCCCCGGGAATAGTAAATCATCGTATGGAAATGGTTGAAATGAATAGCGTTATTGACCGCCGTGACATGAAATCCCTTGTTTTTAAGATGTCGACCGACCCGGGTTGCCATTCGATTTACGCCATTGCCGTTGGACACTTCAATTCCCAGGTCCGGGAGGCCGGCAGGTTCTTCCTTGTCACCGACCGTCAACAGGTGCTCAGATGGTTTGCCGACCGTGTATGGCGTCGTATTCATATCGTCTGAATTTTCGGTACATGATTTATCAGATACGTTCTTTTGCGGGGTGTCGGCCAACGCAAATGATACGTTTACGGCCGTTTGATCGTGTATCGATTCGGCGGACACGGACATATTGTCCGTTGTCTGGGTTACCGGATGGGTGTCCATCGTGTCGACCGGCGGGAGG
The DNA here is from genome assembly GCA_028704555.1 of Desulfobacterales bacterium. Taxonomy (NCBI): domain Bacteria; kingdom Pseudomonadati; phylum Thermodesulfobacteriota; class Desulfobacteria; order Desulfobacterales; species Desulfobacterales bacterium. The sequence goes on along the minus strand of JAQWFD010000001.1, from coordinate 10,837 downwards.
ATTCCCGGATGCGGCGGGTCGATTAAATGAGACTTGGAAGCATACAACGGGCCGGTCTCTCTGATCGGAGTTGTTTTATTGTCGGCGGCTTTTCCCGCAGCACCTGTAAACCGGCTGTAATAATCCGCCTCGGCAGCCCATCCGTTACGGTACAATATACGGGCCAGGTTATGAGCCGCACGGGTTTGATCCATGTTTTTTCGGAATTCTTCAAACGCCAGGTCAAATTGTCGGTTTTCAGCATATGCCACAGCCAGATTGTTATGGTATTTCGGGTTGTGAGGAGCTATACGGATCGCTTCCCGGAATGCGTCGATGGATCCGTTCAGGTCCCCGCTGAGAAGCCGGGCATATCCCAGATTGTTATGAATATAATCCGGATCCGGATTGATTTTCAGAGCGTTTTCATAGACCTGTATCGCTGATGCAAGGTCTCCGATGCAGTCATAGGAGATGCCCATGCCGTTGAGGGCGTTCACGGATGCGGGGTCAACCGTTAAAAGCCGCTTGAAGTCTTCGATGGCAGCAAGATGGAGATTTCGTTTCTGCAGGTGGATCGCCTGCCGGTAGAGAGCGTCGGTATCTCCCTGCCATGGACGGATTGTGGATGTAAAGCCCCGGATGTCCTGATCGGGGACCTTGTACCGGACAACGCCGGAATTTCGAAACGGCATCCATTCCGACAGTTGAAATCCCCCTGAACAGCCGATTGCCGGTAACAGCATGAAGCATCCCGTCAGAATAAGCCATAACGAAATGTGCGTTTCGGATGTTTTTTTCATGATGCAAAGGCCTCTTCTTAAAAATTTTTTAAGTTCAGATCAATTGGGTTTGATTGGGATTTTTTGAGGTTGTCGCCGGCTTTCACATAAAATATCGGATCGATTTCAATGGCTTTTTGAAAGCATTTTGAAGCTTTTCCGCGGTTTCCCTGCTGCATGTAAATGCATCCCAGATTGTTATAGGCCTGCGCTGCTGTGCCGCCTTTCTGGAAGGCATCCAGCGCAGCCGGATACTGCCCCAGATTGGCTAAAGCCAATCCCAGGTTGTTATAAATTTTGTTCGTGCGGTAGCCGGCTTTCAGGGCCATCTGGAAGGCAAGGACCGCATTTTCAAATTCTCTGTTCAGATTGCAGCAAACCCCCAGATTGTTGTACAGATACGCTTTATCGGGTCGTATGGAAATGGCTGACTGGTATTCGGACGCTGCCTGACCATGTTGTCCGTTATAATCCAGGATATTGCCCATGAAACTATGGGATTTCCACAATCCGTGATCCAGTTCGAGGGCTTTCCGGAAACAGGTTTCCCCCTCCTTAAAATTTTTCATTTGAAAATGAGCTTCTCCAAGTCCTTCATACGCCAAAGCATACGCGTCATCATGGACCAATGCTTTTTGAAATTCTTTGACGGCGTCCTTGTATTTTCCTGCGGCAAGAAACGTCAGCCCTGTTTTATAGCTTAAACGGGGGCTTTCCGGGTTTAGATTCAAGGCGCGCTGATATTGGAGGTAGGCGGTATAAAATTCACCTCTGTCCAGCAGTGCATCGCCCAGTCGTTCATAATCAGTGCTGTTCATTTCCGGCAAAGCGGGCGTACCTGGTATCCCCACGGATTCGGGTGAAATTTTGTTTATCGGTAAATTTTTGACATGATCGATAAAAGGATTTCCGTATTCGATTTCCGCTTTTGAATGGCGGGTTCCGGAAGCACATCCGGACAGCACCATCAAAACGGTTATCCACATGACAAGTCCAAACAAGAATATTGTGCCGGATCGGCTGAAAGCCTTTGCATACATAATTATTCTCCTGCCTGTATTTTTCGATGTCAGGGTATCGGTAAAAATGAATTACCGAAGCCCTTACTGCAACAACGTATGATAAATGCGAATAATCCCGGGCCCCATGATGGTCACCAGCAGCGACGGAAAAATAAATAAAAGCATGGGGAATAATAGTTTCACGGGGAGCTTGCCGGCGATTTCTTCGGCTTTCTGAGCGCGTTTGGTTCGAAATGAATCTGAAAAGACCCTCAGGGATTTTGCAATACTGGTGCCGAATTTATCGGCCTGGATCAGCAGGGTCACCAGGCTGCTGACATCTTCAACATTTGTCCGGACGGCAAGGTTTTTGAGCGCATCGGCCCGGTTTTTTCCGGCTCTGAGTTCAAGATTCATCAGCTTGAATTCCTCACTGAGTACCGGATTGCTTAAATAAATTTCTGTGGCTACCCGGTTGATGGCCGCGTCCAGTCCCATCCCGGCTTCCACGCATACCACCAGAAGATCCAGGGCATCGGGCATGCCATTTATGATTTTTTCTTTTCGTGAGCTTTGCTTGATGTGCAACCAGAAATCCGGCAGATAGAAGGCGAAAAGCGCCAGCAATATGCCGATCAGCACCGTCAGATGAAGGTTGAAAAAGTTTAACAGGCTCAGTCGGTATGAAAGAAACACACCGGGTATAGAAACGGCCAGTAAACATTTGACGCCCCAGAAAACAGCCATTGCATTTTCCCGCCGGATGCCGGCCCGGATAAATTTCAGTTTAAGTTTTGGATTATTCGTTGAATTCGATGAAATAGGTTTTCCCAGCCGTCCGAGAAACTCCAGAACGGGTTGTTTGTGTTTTGATTTGGCTGATGGGCCTGTTGGGTCCGTATGCGGAGGATACAGCTCGTCGTTGCCTGACATTCTTATTTTATCCAATAGTTCCAGACGTTTTTTCCGATGGCAGGTATATTGCCATATGCCGGTCAGAAATAGAAAAAGCGTCAGAAACGTAGCGGCAGACATTAATATTGCAATTTCGTGGGGTGCCGTCGTCATATCGTAGGGCCCTCCGAGGTTAAAATGGTCAGTATTTTATGCACATCAATTCCTTGAGACGCCGTTACACTTTAATTTCAATCATTCGTTTCATGATAAAAATTCCAATGAGCATCATCGTTCCGGCCGCGATCAACATGATTTTGCCGACCGGATCAGTGAAAAGGACATTCAGGTAATCGGGATTGGATATCTGAAGAAACAGTGCAACGACAAACGGCAGTCCGGTAAGCACCATGGCGGATAATTTGCCTTCCGATGCCAATACGTTTATTTTTCCCCGAAGCTTGAACCGTTCCCGGATCAGCCAGGCGATGGATTCGATAATTTCCGCCAGGTTTCCTCCGGTTTCACGCTGTAAAATGACGGCAACGATGAAATAATGCAATTCCGGGCAATTAATACGTCTGCCGAGATTTTTCAGGGCGTTCGGCGTACTGACGCCAAAATTGATTTCGTCTATGGTTTCGTCAAATTCCGGGCCCATGGGGTCTGAAAATTCATCCGCCACCAGTTTAATCCCGCTGGACAGGGCGTGCCCTGCTTTTAATGCTCTGGCGATCAGCTCTAAGCCTTCGGGCAATTGCTTCCGGAATTTTTCAATCCGTTTTTTTTTCATATACAGGAGTGCCAAAAACGGCAGACTGCCCGACGCCATTGCAATCAATGCCGATATGATGGCAGAATATGACAGCATCGTGCCGATTAAAAAGCTTGAAAGCGGCAACAATAATGTCAGGAGGATAAAATATCCCAGAGAGCTTTTGGCATTGGCCTGTTGAATGAGCAGATCCATATGCGGCATTCCGGGGATATTCCAGAGCAACCGGTTCAGGCCCGGAATTTCGCTTAAAATTCTTCTCCGGATGATGTCGTCATGCTCCGAACCGGTTTGAATATAGGAATATTTTCTGAGCCGTTTTCGTACTTTGGAACGATTTGCCGAGTGCATCTGCTTTAATGCATACACGGCAAGTTCGATAATCAGTACGGAGAGGATAAAAATGATGACACCGATAACGGCAAATTTCATGATGCATTCCTTTCGGGTTATACTTCCGACAGGTTTGTCGAATCAAACAGATCCTGTGGGACATGGACGCCGTGTGCCTTAAATTTCTGTATGAATTTCGGGCGGATTCCTCCGAATCTGAACCATCCTCGTACGGTGCCGTCGGGATCGATCCGGGAGCTGTGGAAACAAAAGATTTCCTGCATCGTAATGATATCCCCTTCCATTCCGGTAACTTCCTGAAGGCTGACGATTCTCCGCTTTCCGTCCGCAAGCCGTGAAACCTGAATGATTACATGAATGGCGGAGCTGATGAATCGCTTTAAAAAATCGCTGGGAATATCAAAATTTGCCATCGCCACCATGGTTTCCAGCCTCATGAGGGCATCCCGGGCCGAGTTGGCATGAATGGTGGTTAACGAACCGTCATGGCCGGTATTCATGGCCTGGAGCATGTCAAACGCCTCTTTCCCCCGGACCTCCCCGATAATGATCCGGTCGGGTCGCATTCTCAGGCTGTTTTTGACGAGATCGCGCTGCATGATCTCTCCTTTGCCTTCGATGTTGGCCGGTCGGGTTTCCAGCCGAACGATGTGTTCCTGCTTAAGCTGCAACTCGGCAGCGTCCTCAATGGTGATGATGCGTTCGTTTTCGGGAATAAACCGGGAGAGAACGTTCAGCAGGGTGGTTTTACCGCTGCCGGTGCCTCCGGAAATGAGCACATTGAGCTTTGATTTGACGACTCCCTTCAGTATTTCCCCGATTTGGGGCGTCAATGTTTTTAAGTTGATCAAATCATCCAGTTCAAGCGGAATTGTTGCAAATTTACGGATGGACAGAGACGGTCCGTCCAGAGCAAGCGGGGGGATGATGGCGTTGACCCTGGAGCCGTCGGCCAGTCGGGCATCGACCATCGGTGTCGACTCGTCAATGCGGCGGCCGACCGATGAAACGATTCGGTCGATGATTTTCATCAGGTGATCGTTGTCCTTGAATCGAACCGCTGTAGGTTCGAGTTTGCCGAACCTTTCGACGTAAACCTGTTTGTAATTATTGACCAGAATGTCCGATACGGTGGTATCTTTCAGCAATGGCTCCAGAGGGCCGAGCCCCAACACTTCATCGAGTATTTCCGTGTAAAATTTTTCCCTTTCGGATAAATTCAGGGGAAGATTGTGAGCTTCCTGTTTCAAAATGGTTTCGATAACGGATCGGATTTTGGAGCTGAGGGTGTCGTGATCCAGCTTGTCGATAAGGGTCAGGTCGATCATATCCAACAGCTTGTTGTGGATTCGAGTCTTTAAATCAAAATATTCATCGGTCATATAATGCAGCCCGGACCGGAGAGGCAGTGCGTTTTGATTTGTTTTCATAGAATTTAAGTTCTCCTTTTAAAAAATCCCCAGCGTTTTTTATCGTGACCACGTTCCATCGGACAGATCGCTTCGGCCATTTTTTTAAAATTTTTTGAAATTGGCGATTTCGGAGAGATTTGGGAAATTAATTTTCCCTGATTGATGGCGGCCATGGTGGTTGTATAATCATTCGGAATTGTCCAGAATAACTCACCGTGAATACTGGCTCTGGCATCCTCCAGAGACAGATCACTTTTTTTGATATAGCGGTTCATCACGACTTTTATCCGACTTTTCTCCATATAGCCGTAAGTACTCAGAGACTGGATCAGCTTGTTGGTATTGGACAGGCAGGGAAGGCTCAGGATCGTTACCAGAAGCAGCTGGTCCGACATCTGAAATATTTTTAAAGAGGTTTCATCCGTTGTCTGGCCGCTGTCGATAATGACAAAATCAAAATGTTTTTTCATCAGTTCCAGAAGACGGGCCATCATCGCCGGTGTGGGCGCCTGGTGTCCGTTCAGATATCCCGGGGACGGCAGTATATGAAGGCCTGAGTCATGCCGGGACAAGACATTCATCAGGAAGGTTTCATCGAGCCGGTCAATATTTTTGGTAATTTCTCCCCAATGGAATTTAGGTGTGATTTCCAGAAAGAGCGGGATCTCCCCGAATAATATATTCATGTCCAGAAGCGCCACGGATTTATTCTGATCTTTGTCCGTCAGGGCGGCTGCCAGATTGACGGCCACCGTGGTGGAACCGACCCCTCCCTTGCTGCCCATCACGCTTAAAATCTGGCCGGATTTATGGACGGTTTTCGGGCCGGAATGGTTTTGTCTGTTTTTAAACGTTTCCAGCGCTGCCCGGATCTGATCTTTCTTGATTGGTTGAGAGAAAAATTCTTTTGCCCCGATGCGCATGGCTTTCATCAGCGTTTCAGGGTCGGTATGCTCGGAAGTCAGGAATACTTCGCCCACTTTATCGGCATCCAGAAGGGACTGAATGAAGTCAAGTTCCTTTGTCGTATCGCGGCTCAATTCAAACACCAGAAGATCGGGTCGACGGCTGTCTTCAGGCGGCAGCAGCTTGAATTCTTTGGCTTCCAGAAAACTTTCCAGGAAAATCTGGCCTAAATCCATTGTGTTTACGGATAATTTGAATAGGTATTCATTTCCAACCATGTATTCCTTCTCCCAGCCTGTTATTCTATGAGATTCGGGATGCTGCGGATGATAGAGATATGTTTCATATGATAACAGATAGTTACGTTGTACGTCGGATCGTATTCAGGTTTATGAATTGAAACTCATGATGGGTTATTCCATTGGGATCGCTTCGCTTCGGTGGCGGCAGCGCCGTTGTCATTTTTAAGTCTCATCGCTGTCTGTCCGTTTTATTTTCCGCCGCTTCCGGTTAAATTCAGATTATACGACGGGGCTTCGGTTGCTTTTTCAAAATCAGTACGATATTTGGTCAGATTGTTCAGCGCCGCCTGACCGTCAAGCCCGGTCACTTGCGCCATGCTTTTTCCGGCTTCCGGATTCAGAATCTGTTGGTAGCGTGCGGTTTCAAATGATTTGCCCCAGTTTTTCTCTAATAGTGTCTTTTCCTGATAATGTTCGGCACAGCCGAACAGAAATGTCAGGATTGCGGTAAGACCAATCAGTGTCAGTTGTTTGAATTTCATGGAAACCTCCCGAGTTTGACGCTGTTAAAATTCCATTTTCCGTATGGCAGGAATGAACTTATTCGCCCGCCACCGGCAGGGAATGGCCGAATTCTCCGTCCAGATTTCCGGTTATTTCAGGCAGCCGGTGTTTTTCTCTCCCCTGATTTCTCCCCTCGATGTAAAATTCACAGTCGTTGGGTTCGATGTAAAAATCGGTCGGGAGAGACAGGTTTTCTTCATCTGTCGGTGTTACCAGGTGAGGGGTGGCGATAATGACCAGTTCGGTTTCATTTTTCTGAAACGCATGACTGCGAAACAGGGCGCCGAGTATGGGGATGTCTCCGAGGACCGGAAATTTTGAAATATCGTCCCGGATGGTTTCCTGTAACAGACCGGCCACGGCAAAGCTCTGACCGTCTCCGAGTTCAATGACGGTGGATGCTTGGCGTGTGGTAATCCCCGGAATTACAAATCCGGAAAACTGTACCGCCGTTGAAAAGTCCAGCTCGGAGACTTCCGGGGTGAGTTTGATGCTGATTTTATTGTTATCCAGAACCGTCGGGGTAAATGCCAGACTGACACCGAATTTTTTGTATTCAATGGCAACCGATCCCAGCCCCTGGGGTACGGGTACGGGAAATTCCCCCCCGGCAAGAAACTCGGCGCTCTGTCCGCTTAACGCGATCAGGGTGGGTTCGGCCAGTATTTTGACCAGACCATCCTCTTTCAGGGCGTCAATAAAACCGGTCCAGTCGGCGCTGCCGTTATGAAAACGGAAAAAGGAGTTGACCGATTCAGATACATTGAGCCCGAAACCGCCTGATGAAGCGATGTTGGCGTCATCCGGGCTGACCAGCTGGCTCAATCCGCCCAGCAGGCTGACGCCGAAGTCCCGGTCCCCCCGGGAATAGTTGAAGTTAATCCCAAATTGTTTTGTGGTACTCTTGGAAATTTCGGCCATTCGGATTTCCAGCATCACCTGATGCACGCCACCGACTTCAACCAGGTTGGTTACCTTTTCCTCCGGCGCAAAGGCACGGGCCAGCGCCATTGCCTGAGAAAGATTGACGGTGCTCGACACGCTTCCGGCAAGGGTGATGGAATCATGCGTTGCCATGACGCGAAGTTCCTTCTCATTGGGAAGCGTTTCATGGAGAAGTTGCTTCAGTCGGGATAAATCGTAGCTGACCTCCAGATCATAAATCGCATTGAGCCTGCCGTTTTGCCACAGGGTCAGGTTGGTGGTGCCGGCTTTTTTTGCCGTCACGTATATCTCATTGGGTGAGAGAAGAATAAAATCGGCCACTTCCGGATCAGCGATGGAAACGCGTTTTACCGGCAGCGTACTTTTAAGAATGGTGGATTTTCCGGATATCATTTGAAGCGGTTGAGGGGTTACAGGGCCGGTTATTACTGAATCGGCCGCCCCTGCCGCAGGCGATGCCGCGGCAATCGTCAAAGCGATGATCGCGGTTATAACGGCATGGTACCATTTGTTTGAGTGTGTCGACATGGATGACATTCCTCCCGGAAGATTAAAGTTTTAATTTTGTTTTGCTGAGTTCACTTCCCTTGATCGTTTCTACCGTAGTGGTGCGGGAGTGACGGCGAACCGGTTTTTTCAGGGGTTTTTGGGGGGCCATGTATAGCGATGCAAGGGTTGTGGGAATGGTGGCTCCCCGGGTCAGGACCGATTCTGAGTCCGTTGAATTTCTCAGGGCAAACTGAAGTTTTCCCCTGGCTGCGGCCAATGCCAGCGTTTCTGATTCTTCCGGGGAGACCTCCAGGGTGTACACGTCCACAGGCGCGGGCTCGCCCTTGTCGTTTTTCTGGATCTGCGTGCCGGTGGCCAGAACCAGCACGTTTTCAAGTACGAGTTTGGTTTTTTCCGTATTCGTAACGGGTTCGGTCAGGGTGACCAGCACATCGATCCGATTCGCCGGGTTGATGAATCCCGAAATACCGATGATTTTATCGCCTTTTACCGCAATAGCGCGTTTGCCGGGTTTAAGAACCGCAGAAACGCCGCCGATGGTGACCGAGACCGGTGCCAGATGGTGTTCGGAGATTGCTTCTTTTGTCTTCATGGATGCCAGCAGCACTCGGCCTTTCAGGGAATTGACATCCGAAAAATATCCGTTCGGCAGGCTTTCTTTTAAAAAGGGGACCATCTTGACCATGTCAGGCTCCAGCCGGGTGCCCCACGGCAGATCAGATGCCGCCACGGCCACGGGAACCGCCTGGGTCGCCACTTCAACGGTTTCCCTGGGGGCCGTCGTGGTCTGAATCCAGTTGTACAGAAAGAAGCTTCCTGAAGTGGCAATGATCAATGCCAGCAGGATGGGAACACTCGCTTTCCAATTTCCCATACTCAACCTCCTTTAATGGGGTAACATGTTGAATTGATATCCGGTTAAATCCATCATCACATAGGTGAGGGTTCCCAGTGCAATGGCGATTCCATAGCAAAGCCGGGGCTTTTTCTCATGGACAACCATGGGTTCGGGAATAAATTGTCGGGTGAATAAAAAAGTGATCAATGTTGTTAAATGCCGGTCGAAAAATCCTTTGAAGATCGTGCGGTGCGTAACAATTAATATCAGGGAGTACACACCGCCGATCAGTGCGGTAAATATAAATGCGATGAAAATGCCTCTGGGACCGAGCACGGCGCCGGCAGCACCCATTAATTTGGCGTCGCCGGCGCCCATGCCCCCCATCAGGAACGGAATGATAAACACCCCGATCCCGGCCGCAAGTCCGCTCATGCTGAACCATACCCCGTCCATGCCGTTGATCAGCCCATGTCCGGCAAGAGCCAGAACCATGGTCGGAAAGGTCAGAAGATTGGGAATTTTCTGTGACCGCCAGTCAATGACTCCGGCGGTGATCAATACAAAAACTAAATAACTGGTTAAAAAGACATTGTCGGATAATGGCATGGCGGACTCACAGGTTCGGGTTGATAAAGGTGATCCACCCACCGGAACATCATTGTTCCGGTGGGTGTTTGGGAGGATCGTTAACTCAGCTGGTGGAATACATGCTTTATGACGATGCAGTTCCACTAATAGTGGTTGCAACATTGTTAAATTTATCACCTAATGCGCCACCGAGTGCCTTTGCTCCGGCTATAATAGCTACGGCAATCAGTGCTACCATCAGTGCGTATTCCACAGCGGTTGCGCCTTCTTCATCATTGATAAATTGAATCAGTTTTTTCATTTTTTAATCCTTTCGTTGGTGGTTTGGGTATGAATAGATGAAATGCCCTTATAATTATCGGGGTTGTGAATGAAATATGCTGTCGGGTTATCTCACCTCCTTTCATGCTTGATTCGGATGCCTGCCCGTTTTTTCAATGCTTATGTTCATCGGACTTCCGGCCGGTTGAATCACCAGTCCTACCTTCGTCTAAATTCATTTTCAGAGCAGGGCATCAGGTCCTCGTCATTCCCGCCGCGGGAATGACGCAATGACCGAAAATAGAACCATGCCAAAAAAAACGATAAAGATACGAAAAAATCTGATGCGTTGGATTGATTCAAACTGTTGCAAGGAATTGTTCCGGGTCATAGGCCCGTTGGTTGAACATCTTAGAAACTATAGCGACGAGCAAATACTATCGGGGTAATACAATAACGCATATCTGCTCAAATGAAGACTGACAGAGTAGAATGCAATACAAATGCCAGACATGAGAAATATGAATAATTTTTTTATGATTTCGATAAACCTGAGCACGTCCGGCACCTTTCGGTAAATTTCTCGATGAGGATAAAGTGGCACGGCATGATAAATCAAAATGAAAACCTATGAAATTAAGGTGATAGTTACATACTTTATACTCGATGATCCAGTTTTTCGAGCTTGACGAAAAATCCGGTTATCGTTAAGCTGCTGCTCGGTACCTGAGAGAAGGCGAGGGCTGAAAGTTCCCCCAGATTCTCGCGTTCATATGTTTGCCA